>JAGDMX010000009.1 GCA_017860725.1 Chloroflexota bacterium
TTGCACGGACTGCAAGCTCGGTATATTGTTTTATATGCTGGAGCCCACGGCCTATCTAACGACCTGGGAGTTGTACTACAAGCGGCAAATTTACTGAGAGACGACCCCCGCATTGCCATCGTGTTTGTCGGCAGCGGCAAAGATAAGCCTGCCTTGCAGGCCCAGGCTGCCCAAATGGGGCTGTTTAATGTCTACTTCCTGCCGCCGCTACCCAAGCTGGAGATGCCCCAGGCGTTGGCAGCTGCGGATGCCTGCCTGGCTATCCTCAAGCCGATCCCACTCTACGCCACCGTCTATCCAAACAAAGTCTTTGACTACATGGCTGCCGGGCGGCCGGTCCTGCTGGCTATTGACGGCGTGGTCCGAGAGGTAGTAGAAGAAGCTGCAGCGGGCGTTTTTGTGCCGCCAGGGGACGCCGCCGCCCTGGCATCCGCCATCCGCCGGCTGGCGGATGATCCACCTAGCGGTCGGGCGATGGGTCGGAAGGGGCGCCGCTGCGTGGAAGAGCGGTTCGATCGTGCAATGTTGGCGGAAGGGTTCATTAAAATCCTGGAGGCGATGCAGAATAACCACCGGCCAGCTAAATAATCTGCGCTTATTAAGTTGACTCAAGGGGTGAGTTTGTGCTAATCTGGAATTGCACCAGACGGTGCAGAAGGAGATTACATATGTCATACACTTGTGAAGTTAAAGAACAAGCGGCCCAACCTGCGCTGGCCATCCGCACTCGCAGTGCAGTAGAACATCTGCCGGAGGTCCTTGGACAGGCCTATGGGCAAATTTTTACTTATCTTGGCGAGCTTGGGGAAGGACCCGCCGGTGCACCCTACATGGTTTATTACAACATGGACATGCAAGATTTGGATGTTGAGATCGGCGTACCGGTAAATCGAGCGTTGCCCGGCAAAGAGGCTGTTCAATCCAAACAACTCCCCGGCGGGAAAGTCGTCACTTGCCTGTATACCGGTCCTTATCACGAGATGCGTCCGGCGTATGATGCTATTAACCAATATATTCAAGAGCATGGTTTGTTGCCAACTGGGGTTGTTTATGAAATCTACATCAGCGACCCATCACAAACCCCGCCGCAGGAGCTGCAAACCCTGATCGTCTTCCCGCTCAACTAACCAGAGTCATTAACGATGAATACCCGGAAAAGCAGGCACTACTGCCTTTTCATCCTGCTCGTCGCGGCCATAGGTCTCGTCGGCTGCGCACTGTTACCCGAGACGGCGCAGGTCGTCGCCCCATCCTCACCGGCCGTTCAAGAAACCTCGATCATCCCTACCGAAGAGCCACCTCCCCCAACCGAGACCAGCGCTGCGAGTCTCCGGTTACCGACAAAGAATGAAATCGTCCTGACCATCCCGAACGAGCAGCCCTTCTCCGGGCGGGAGGGCGATCCGCGCCCGGATTGGCTGGGGTGGGGCGCCGGTTCCTTTGCCGTCGGGCCGGACAGCAGCTACTGGATCGCCGACACGGCTCTCTACCCCGGCCGCCTGCTGCAATTCAACCTGCAGGGCGAGCTGTTGCAAACCATTCCACTGGAGGACAAAGTCCTGGGTCTGTACGATATGGTCGTTACTGACGATGCCATCTGGCTGCTGGGCATCAGCTCACAGCCTGCCCAGGTACACCAGCTTGACCTGGAGGGGAACCTGGAGTCCAGCGCCCCTATCCCGGAGGCGTTGATGACCCAGGATGGCAGCCTGGTATCGAATGGGATCTTCAACCTATGGATTGGTGAAGATGGATCTGTGCTGACCAGTGGAGTAAATGGGCTGCACCGCCTGCTCGATTCCGCCGGGCAGGTCGTCGCCGAGCCAATTGAGGCGCTTGCCTTCAATGACCACACCTACCGCGCACAGCTTCACCCGGATGGCGATCGGTTATCCCTGGTCATCGACGATACAGCGATCGATTTTGCCCCACCCCTCTATGTAGATACGGAATCCTTCCTGGGATTCAATCCGGACGGCAGCTTTGCCGCGGCGGTTAACCAGTGGATTCCTGACAATGAAGGGGCAGGGAACCTGGACCAGTATGTTTATTACTACGCAGCCGATGGAACCCAGTTGGGTATCGCCCGCCTGCTGCCCGACTTCATCCCGCAGATGTTCAACCACACATTATCGATTGGTCCGGATGGGCAGGTTTACCAATTGATCTCCAACCCGGACCACTCGGTGCAGGTTATCCGCCTGGGATTTACTCCCGCGCCACCACCGCTACCATCTGTCGAGCCGACCCCTAATCCCACACGAATGCCCCCGCTGCTGCCCACCTGGACCGTTATGCCCCCGGAGGCCAGCGACCAGGAGCAAGCTCGCGAAACATTGGTAGCCTTCTTTTCTTTGTTAGCGGATGGTCAATATGCCGAAGGTGGGGCGCTGTTTGGCGGCTCTTATGAAGCCACACCCTACGGCCCTCCTGGCGCAGACCTGGAGGCATGGTGGCAAACCGCATGCGGTTCCATGCTATGCCTGCCTGTTGCAGCCATCACGGAGGTCCAGCAGTCCAGCCCGGACGAATATCTTTTTTACATTGAGTTTCTGGCTGAAAATGGCACGACCTTCGTGATGGGGCCGTGCTGCGGCGGCAGCCCGGCGGAGACGCCCGCCGTCTGGCAATTCGCCTACCCGGTCAAGAAGGTCGATGACCGGTGGACGGTGATGCGTACCCCGTTGTTCGTGCCTTGATGTCAGGCTACCTCGGCCAGGGGCCAGTTGGGTAAGATGTCCATATCCAGCCCGTCCCGCTGGCCCAAGGCATAGCGATAATAGCCCGCCCCAGCGATCATAGCAGCATTGTCGGTGCATAGCGCCAGAGGCGGGATATGCACGGGGATCGGCGACTGTGCCAGGATTGTTTCCCGCAGTGCCTTATTGGCTGAGACCCCGCCGGCCACCAGGATTTCGGCCGCATTATAGGCCTGGGCTGCCTGCAGAGTTTTGCCCACCAGCACATCCACCGCCGCCGCCTGGAAGCTGGCAGCCAGATCCTCCACCGGCAGTGGGCGGTGCAGACCGCTTTCGCCGGTAGTGAGCTGCAAGCGCTGCACCTCACGTAAAACTGCAGTTTTCAAGCCACTGAAGGAAAAATTCCAGGTTCCTTCCAGCCAGGCGCGCGGAAAGCTAAACGTATGTGGGTCTCCATTTTGAGCAGCCTGCTGGATAGCAGGCCCGCCAGGATAGCCCAGGCCGATCAACCGCGCCACCTTGTCAAATGCTTCACCTGCCGCGTCATCCAGAGTCGCCCCCAGGCTCTGGTATTGCAGGTGGTCGCTCATTAACACTAATTCCGTATGACCACCGGATACAATCAAAGTCAGTAAGGGAAAGTGCGGCTCCGGCTTCGGGTCGCCCTCGATCATCGATCCGTCCATCCCGCGCTGGCTGTGCGCCCAGTCCAGCCAGGCCGAGTAAATATGTGCTTCCAGATGGTTGACGCCGACGAGAGGCAGCCCACTGGCCAGCGCCAATCCCTTGGCGACATTCATGCCCACTACTAGTGAGCCGGGCAAGCCGGGACCGCGCGTCACTGCGATGGCGTCTACGTCGGTCAGGCTGAGATGAGCCTGACCGAGGGCCTGCTCAACGATGGTGTAAATCGTGCGGATATGCTGGCGCGAGGCGACCTCCGGGAAGACACCCCCAAACTGGGCATGCAGATCCGCCTGCGACGCAACCAGGTTGGATAATATCACGCGACCATTCTCAACAACCGAAGCAGCCGTCTCGTCACAGGACGACTCGATACCGAGAATACGGGCATCTGGGAATTTAGGCGCAGGGCTTTGGGGCTGGGAGGTCATATCGCGCCTCAGCCTGTTTGAACCGGCAAGACCAGATCATACGGGTACTCGGCCAAGATCTCAAATTGCCCATCGGGCCGGACCCCAATTGTATCCTCCAGGCGCACCCCCATGCCACGCTCGGGATAGTACAGCCCGGGCTCGATGGTGACCACCACGCCGGGAGCCAACCGGTCGGTATCCGGTGAGGTGAACCCCGAGAAAGGGGCCTCGTGGATATGCAGGCCAACACCATGCCCCAGGCTATGTACATAGCCTTCCTGGGTTCCCGGTTTACTCCTGCCCGTGGGATGCCCCCTGGCCTCGAACAGCTCACAAGTGCGATCCTGGTAGCTTTTGAACACTTTGCCGCTGCTTAGCTCGCTCATTACCTGATCATAAACCGCCCTAACATCCTCGTACAAGGCAGCAGCATCATCGCTGGCGTATCCAAGGCACCAGGTACGGGTGAAGTCATAGAAGTAGCCGCCGCCAGCCTCGCACGGGAAAATATCAAAGATGATCGTTTGCCCCAAACGCAAGAGGTCACCCGGTGTGCCGGCGCTGTGCGGTACACCGGCATCGCGCCCAATAGCAAAGATCGTATCTTCAGGGTTCTCGGCTCCACGCTCTGCCAGCCACAGGTTTATCCGGCTTTTGACGTCACCAATCGTCACTGGAGTACCATCCCGACGCACCAAAACACCGTCCTTTGCACGCTGTGAGCTGAGGAAATCCGCCACCTGACCCACAACACCGGTCGTAACCTTTCCCATGTGCCGGATGCGCTCAATAGCGTCTGGGTCTTTAGTCGCCATAGCCTCCAGGATGACCGTGTTGCCAAGCTCGCCGACGATGGTCAGCTCGGGCATAGCCTGCTGTAAGGCGGTGAATATGGCATAAGATCCGCCTGCGTCGCTTTGACCGTAGATCGCCATTCGTCCAGCACTTATGCCCATCTCCGCGAACATCTTCTGGTAACGAGCCACCTGCATCTTCACCTGATCGCCATTGGCTTCTTTATATAGACTCATCAAGTCGTAGTCATCCAAGTTCTTTGTCCGCAGCCCGGTGTTGGCGGCTTCATCACGCTCCATAGAGTAGTGAAACAGCACCGGCTCATCGCCGCGCTTTTTGATCAGGTCGGCGCGGGTCAAGTGCCCGCCGCCGGTCATATAAACCATCGCCGGGTTGTGCTTACCGGGACCAGTGATCAGCAACGCATCCAGGGCATGCGCCTGCATCAGAGAATCAATATCGGATTTCATATGGGTGCCTTTTCTTTGTGAGTCGATTTGACTTCGGATAAGTTTTGACGGATCGCTTCTAACAACGCCGCATCTTGCTCGGGCATCACCGTGCGCGGATCGAAGATAGCCAGGTCATTCTCCAGGCGAGCAATGATGGGCGGGCTGGCCTGGCGCAAACGCGTCAAAAAGCGATTGGGGTTGCGCATCCGGAACGCCAGCAAGTATGTGGGCAGGGTTTCGCCTGGCAGGCTACCTCCACCTACCGTAGATTCACCCGGCACAACCTCGCCGACTCCCAAAATAGCCGCCCACTGCTCTGCACGGCTATATACTTCTTCTGGCGGGATGGCGATCATGCGCCAGACCGGCACCTCCCGCTCGGCTTCATCTTTCAAGTAATGCAGCAGGGTGGCTGACAAAGCAGCCAGACAGAGCTTATCGGCGCGGATGGCACGCGCCAGGGGATGCTTTTTAAGCCGGGTAACCAGTTCGGCCCGCCCAAGGATAATCCCGGCCTGCGGCCCGCCCAGCAGTTTATCGCCCGAAAAACACACGCAGTCCGCGCCGGCGGCCAGCGATTCCTGAACCATTGGCTCGTGACCCAGCCCGAAGCGCGCCGTGTCCAACAAGGAGCCCGAGCCCAGATCATCCACCAGCGGCAGCCCGGCTTGATGAGCCACAGCTGCCAACTCGGCTAGCTCGGGCTCGCTGGTGAAACCGATCAGACGGAAATTGGAACGATGGGCGCGCAGGAACAGGGCGGGCTTTTCCTGGAGTGCATCCTCGTAATCCGAACGGTGTACCCGGTTGGTCGTCCCAACTTCCAGCAGGCGGGCGCCGGACTGCTTCATCACATCCGGCACACGAAAACCACCGCCGATCTCCACCAGCTGTGAGCGGGCAATCACCACTGACCGGCGGCGTGCCAATGCGGTCAGAACCAGCAATACGGCAGCCGCGTTGTTGTTGACCACCAGGGCAGCTTCGGCGCCGGACAAACGGCATAACAACTGCTCGGCATGAATTAACCGAGAGCCGCGCCGGCCTGCCTGTAGATCATATTCCAGGTTGGAATAACCCAGCGCTACCTGCTGCATTGCCTGGATGGCTGCCCGGCTGAGCGGGGCGCGTCCCAGATTGGTCTGTAGGATCACGCCGCTAGCATTGATGACCGGCTGCAGCGATGAGGCAGTCCAGACCTGCAGGGAAGCATCGATGCGCGCCATCAGCTCAGCTTTATCTGGAATCTTATCAGCTTGGGGATAACTCGCTCGTGCCCGGTCCAGCTCACTGCGAATTACCTGCACCGTCAAGGGCCGGCCGTACTCTCGAATCCAATCAGCAGCCTGTGCGGTTTGCAGCAGTGCATCAACGGAGGGCAGTGAGCGTAAGCCGGACATAAATTCCTACGGCAAGCCGCGCTCCGGTTTCCACTGGCTTCTCTCTCTCAAACGCAGCAGCAATTCTATAATGATCAATCCCAACCCCAGCAGGATTGCCAGGGAAACCGGGACAGATCTTTCAAAAAAATTCATGTAAATGTACTGAAGCCATGCCAGAGTCGTGGCATAAATCCCAAACCAGATCGACTGGCGCAGGATTACACCGGCTGTAGGAGGCGGTTTGGATGGGAAGCGGCGGTTCAGAAAGGCGACGATAGGCATGATCGTACCGGTAACCGCCAGCATCAAGGCGAAGAACATCGCCCATCGCCCGCCGGCGTCCGCCGGTAAGAATTGCCCTATTAGAAAGAACCCACCCCAACCCAGGACCGCAAGGATACCGGCTGAGGGTAAAAACGTCTTTACAGGAGGACTGGCTGAGGAATCCATAGGCAGATTATACTTGAATCCGATTTCGTGTAGTTGCCCTTTTGGATACAAGAACGATGCCGAAGTAATAACAAATACCCGAAATCCACAGATCATAGCCGAGTCCGGGCGGTCACAGTGTAAAAAAAATCCCCCGCATTAGAAACGGGGGATTTTGGATTTGATTAAGCTTCGCGGAATTCGCCTTCGATGACTTCGCCTTCTTCGGGTCCAGCGCTGCGACCATCGCCGTGGCCATTGCCGCCTTGGTAGCTACTCCCGCCCGGCGCCTGCTGTTGGGCATACATCTGCTGGCTGAGAGCGTGGAACGCATTCTGCAGCTCGTCACTCAGGCGCTTAATCCGAGCGGTGTCATCGCTCTTGATGGCTTCGCGCAAGGTATCCAGTTTGCTCTGGATATTCTGGCGCTCACTGACGGGCAGTTTGTCACCCAGCTCCCGTAGTGCATTCTCCGTCTGGTAAGCCAGACTGTCGGCATTGTTGCGGGCTTCCACCAGCTCTTTGCGGCGGGCATCATCCGTTTGATGCTCCTTAGCCTGCCGGACCATGCGATCAATCTCGCTCTTATCCAGGTTGGTCGAGGCGGTGATGGTCACCTTTTGCTCCTTGCCGGTGGCCTTATCATGCGCCGTGACATGCAGGATGCCGTTGGCGTCGATATCAAAAGTAACTTCAACCTGCGGCATGCCACGCGGTGCCATTGGGATACCTTCAAGGCGGAAACGACCCAGACTCATATTATCCGCAGCCATAGGGCGCTCACCCTGCAGCACATGAATATCCACCGCCGTCTGGTTATCCTCTGCCGTTGAGAATACCTCGCTCTTACGCACCGGTATGGTGGTGTTACGCTCGATCAAGACAGTCATCACACTACCCAGAGTCTCAAGCCCCAGCGAGAGCGGGGTCACATCGAGAAGCAGCACATCGCGCACCTCGCCACCCAGGACACCGCCCTGGATAGCCGCACCGACAGCCACCACCTCATCCGGGTTGACGCCTTTATGAGGTTCTTTGTGAGTGATCGAGCGCACCAGCTCCTGCACCATCGGCATGCGAGTTGCGCCGCCTACCAGCACTACCTCGTTAATCTTTTCAGGCATAAGGCCGGCATCTTTCAGTGCAGCATTAAAGGGGCCACGCAGCCGATCAACCAGCCCTTGAGTCAGTTGCTCGAACTTCGCCCGGCTGAGGCGAGTTTGCAGATGCTTAGGGCCAGAGGCGTCCGCGGTGACATAAGGCAGGTTGATCTCAGTCTCCATCACACTGGACATCTCGAT
Organism: Chloroflexota bacterium; assembly: GCA_017860725.1. Lineage (GTDB taxonomy): Bacteria > Chloroflexota > Anaerolineae > Anaerolineales > UBA4823 > CTSoil-045. The sequence goes on from JAGDMX010000009.1 coordinate 8,156, forward strand.
CTTGGCTTTTTCCGCCGCTTCGCGCAGGCGCTGCAAAGCCTGACGATCGGTACGCAGATCGACACCATGATCTTTCTTGAATTCATCAGCCACCCAGGTGACGATGGCCTCATCCCAATCGTCTCCACCCAGGTGGGTATCACCATTGGTGGCCTTGACCTCGATCACGCCGCCGCCGACCTCCAATACACTTACATCAAATGTGCCGCCGCCCAAGTCAAACACAAGGATCGTCTCATTTTCTTTCTTATCCAGGCCATAAGCCAGGGCAGCAGCAGTGGGCTCATTGATAATTCGCATCACTTCCAGGCCGGCAATCTTACCGGCGTCCTTGGTGGCCTGGCGCTGGCTGTCATTGAAATACGCCGGTACTGTAATTACTGCTTTGGTGACCGGTTCTCCCAGGTAAGCTTCGGCATCCGCCTTCAATTTTGCCAGAATCATGGAAGAGATTTCCTGGGGTGTGTATTCGCGCCCCACGATGGGGATCTTGACACGCGCATCTCCAGCCGGCCCGCTGACCACCTGATATGACACCATCTTGCGCTCACTATCGACTTCGTTATAATGCCGTCCCATGAAGCGTTTGATCGAGTAGACCGTGTTTTCGGGATTTACGACGGCCTGACGTTTGGCAGTCTGGCCAACCATACGTTCACCATTCTTGTTGAAACCAACCACCGAAGGAAGCAGACGTGAGCCTTCTGCGGTACTGATCACCTGAGGGTCGCCGCCCTCCACGATAGCCACCACACTGTTGGTGGTTCCCAGATCGATACCAATAATTTTTGCCATGATTTTTCACTCCTCTCCACTTACACGAGATGTTAATTTATCCTGATTAACTAACATCCAATTTTCATTGATTTACATCCCAAAGCATACTGCGTAAAAGCAAGAAAAACGTTAACATTTGGTTGGAGGAATATCAACATGCCGGCTTGATGAACAGGACAGCCATTAATATTTGGATTGCAAAACTCTGGCACTATTATTGCAGCGACATGCCAAATTTTGGGATTCGGCTCCCTAGAATCAAGGGGCGACTCCCATTCAATTCTTTAAGATTCCACCCCCTATATAAGGGAGAGTGAGCTAAAAAATTCGTCCTTGCCCGTATATACGGGGGTATGATTGAGGGGTAGCACTATCCATGGGCTAACGCAGAACCAGGTTAGATTCACGATTATCTTGAAACCAATTAGTTGTTCTTAAGGTTTTAGAATCTTAAAGTATGTATTAATTTTAGATTTCTGTTAGCTCCGGCTATTGCCACCGGTTAGAGTTCTGCTACAATACTGGCTAGACCGACGCCAACATTCCGGTCACTTGAAATCCCTTAGTCCCGGTCTGGGACTGTTTTTGTAAAACAAAAAACAAAGAATTCTAGGTTGCCCTACGGCAATGCGCGGTATGGGATGAGATCCCTTGCGTCTTAAACTACCCTGACGGGAGGAACTATGCAATGAAAGCAGCACAGGCCTGGCAAGCCACTCTTGGACAGCTACAAATGGAAATGCCGAAAGCAGCATTCGAGACCTGGGTACGAGATTCAGAGTTCCTCTCTTATGAAGATGGCAGTTTCATCATTGGAGTGAACAACGCCTATGCTCGCGATTGGCTGGAAAGTCGCCTCAGCAGTACCGTTAAGCGGATTTTGACTGGTATGATGAACCGTACAGTAGAGGTGCGCTTTGTGGTGTGGCAGAATCAAGCTCAAACCACACCAGTAGAAGAACCCGACCTATCATCGGTCGAACCGCTTGAGCCGGGCTACAGCATCACTTTAAACTCGCGTTATACCTTCGATAACTTTGTGGTAGGTGCCAGCAATCGCCTGGCTCACGCCGCTTCGATGGCAGTAGCCGAAAAACCTGCTCAGGCATATAACCCGCTGTTTCTGTACGGTGGGGTTGGGTTGGGCAAAACTCACCTGCTGCATGCCATCGGAAATATGTGCGTTCAGAGCGGCTTGAATGTTTTATACGTCTCCTCGGAAGAATTTACCAACGACCTGATTCATGCAATTCGGACACATGCCACCCAGGCATTTCGCGAAAAATACCGCCGCATCGATGTTCTATTGATTGACGACATTCAGTTCATTGCCGGCAAAGAATCCACCCAAGAAGAATTTTTCCATACGTTCAACACCTTGCACGGACAAAACAAGCAACTGGTTATCTCGTCTGATCGCCCACCGAAAGCCCTGGTTACGCTGGAAGAGCGCTTGCGCTCACGCTTTGAGTGGGGGCTAACCGCCGATATCCAGCCGCCGGACCTGGAGACACGCCAGGCCATCCTGCGCTATAAGGCCGAACGGGTTGGTAAACAGTTCCCCAATGAAATGATTGAGCTCATCGCTCGCCGGATCCAATCCAATATTCGAGAGCTGGAGGGCGCCCTGACACGCGTCGCCGCCTTTGCCGACTTGAGCGGCTTGCCAGTGACGCCTAATCTGGTCGAAACCGCCCTGGTGGATTTGCTACCCCGCCGAGGCGATGTGCAGCCGGAAGAGATCGTACGCCAGGTAGCCAGCTCTTTCGGGATCACGGTGGAGCAAATATGCAGCCGCGACCGTTCCCGCCAAATCGCACTGCCCCGGCAGATCGCCATGTTCCTGCTGCGTGAGGAGGCCAATGTCTCCCTGCCGCAGATCGGTGAAGCCTTAGGCGGCCGCGACCATACGACTGTGATGTACGGCTGCGAGAAAGTTGCCGATATGCTCGAAACCGATGACCGGTTACGCCGCCAGTTAATAGAGATTAAAGAATTGATTTTCAGCCCTCAAAAACCCGGAATGATCCGCTCTGGATGATCCGAAAATCAACCCCGGCCTGCTTGAGTGGCTGGGGTTGATTTTTAGCTTGAATTTGGGAAAAAGGATGTTTTTTAAGGATTCTTCCGCAACGTCCGTAGCCAGGCTCGCAGCCGCCGAAAGAGACGCACCCAGGGCAACTCTAACGGCTTTGGGGGGCGTTCGGAAGGCGGCCAAGGATCCAAATCAAACATCTTACGAAATCCATATTTGCCAAATAACATCAGCGTAGCCAGTACTGGCGCCGCCAGCACCAGACCGACCACACCAAGCAGGTTGGTTGCAATGATGGCCGCCACTAACAGCGCCGCCGGGTGCACCCCCAGAGCAGTATTAAAGAAGCGCGGCACCACCAGATAATCGAAAATTTGATCCAACACAATGCAGCTCAAGAGCACCAGCAGGGTGTACTGCCAGGCTTCCAAGCCAAAGTAGTTGCTTCCTTGAAAATAAGCAACCAAACCGGTCACTGTCCAGGTGAGAAACGGTCCCAGGTAAGGAACAAAGCGCGCCAGCCCCGCCATAATCGCAATACCAAAAGTGAAGCGCGTACCTAATATTGAGAGTAGTATGGTATAAGCCAGCACCACGAGCAGGAAAATGAGCAGCTGACCGCGCAAAAAGGAACCCCAAATCCGGGAAAGCTCACGCCCAATACGGCGCATATCCGGATCATAGCCGGGCAAATCGATGCGTACGATCTCGCGGGAAACCTGGCTGGCATCGGCCAGCAAGAAATACGATATGATCATTATAAACAGAATCCAACCCAAAGTCGCCAGTGTGCCGGTAGCTAACGAGCTGACCAGCCCCCCTGCTCGCCCCAATGCAGGCTGGACGTACTGTAGAAGCTGGTCTGTGAAGGTCGTTAATCCTTCCGCAGAGCCGAACCCCGTATAAGTGAATGGACCGATCCGAATCGTTAGCGTGGACAGATCGGCAATCAGATCCGGCAATGACTGAATGAAGCTATCCACAACCTGCACAACACTCTGCATCTGTTGCACAATCTGGAAGCCAGCATAGGTCAGCAATCCCGCTAGCAAGATTAACAGCACCAGATATACCAGGCTGACCGACAGGCGCCAGGACATTTTAGTCACCCGGTTCACCCAGGATGCCAGGGGATGCATCAGGTATGCCAGAATAAAAGCCAGGAGCAAGGGACCGATGATATTGCGAAACTGGATCACTAACGCGGCCACAATCGCGATCATGGTCAGCCCAATGATGATCTTGGTGCCCGAGCTCCAGGGTGGTGAGGCAGTCGGCGGTTTAGCTGTCGTCATGTCATTTTTATTCTAGTCGCGTTGGTTCTTTTTGACAATCACCTTAAAGCAATCGATGCGAGCAAAGGCACTCGCATCGAACAATTTCTCGAAAATACCAGGTCAGAGTTAACGCAAGAAAATCGCCAGAATCAACAACACCGAAAAGAAAATCCCGGCCAGAGTGCCAATACGCTTTAGGTCCTTGATCACGTATGAATAATCCGGGTTAAACTCCTTCTCAATCGGGCGTGCGCTGCTGGCAGGCGTGCTGACACGAGAAGTCGAATCAACCAGCGGCGCTACTGATGAATCACTGCGAGAGGTCTGCCGTTTTGTCTTTTTTGCCATGGATAAATTGCTCCTGATTAATCAAGCTGGACTGCGCCGGACTCAGCCCGGCTAAACAGACGCGGGGCTGATTATATCACAACTCTTTTGGACGCCAGATATTGACCAGCTTGCCTTGTGTCTCCATACTCAAGTCGCTCCAACTGTGAATGGGCAGATTAACCTGGGCCAAGGCTGCCGTGGTCAGGCTCTCGGCTTCGCCAGTCAATAGATCCAGCAACTCCTCCAGGCCCGGGTTGTGACCGACCACCATTACGCAGCCATAGGTATCCGGTAATGCGCGCACTGCCTCAAGATACTCCTCTAGTGGCGCTGCATACAGCTCTTCCAGCCAACGCACATCACCGCCAAAGCCGCTGGCATCGGTAACCAGTTCGACCGTCTGGCGGGTGCGGCGAGAGGTCGAGCTTAGTATCAAGTCGGGGTGCAGGTTCTCTTCCCGCAGCAACTGACCAATGCGCGGCGCATCCCGAAAGCCCCGCTTGGCCAGCGGCCTCTCGTGGTCGGGGGTGGACTCATCTTTCCAACTGGATTTAGCATGGCGAAGGAGCAGAAGAATTTTCATGACTCAAAAACCTCTCTGGGCAAAGGTCTCGTGAAGTCGGCTATTTTATAAAGGTCCATAACCCGGAAGCTCGACCATTGTGCCATCGCTCTCAAATACATACATTGGGAACCAGGCCACACCAAAATGATCTGGCAGAACATCTTTCTTTAAAGGCGTAACCGACATCTCGCCGACCTGATTGGCGACTTTCCCCCAACGATCATTAATTTCTTGCACTGCTTGATCCTTTTCTTTCGTCAATGTGGTGATCTGCTTGCTCAACTCAGCCACCAGCGCTTTGGCTTCATCCAGCTCATCCTTAGCCTGGCGTGTCATCCGGCTTTTGGTCTGGGAGGCACTCAGCTTGACCTTCTTGCGCGGTAAAAACATCCGCGCTAAGTTGTCGGCATGGGTGCCCCATTCTTCCATACGGCGCGCGCTGACCTCATCCTGGTTGTCTTCGACGGTTTGTTGGGCTTTAGCCAGCTTAACCTGGATGGCCTCCAGCTTATTATCATAGCTATCGGCGACCTTGCTGGTTTCCTGGTCACGCCGCTGACGGGCGGCCTCCGCGCATTGAGTGCGAAACTCGGCCGACGAAATTTGCTGCCCAGCGTACACCGCTAAGGCCTCGTTAAAACGCACGACAGCCTGGCTGGAGCGGTACACATAATCCTGGAAGTCTCGCTCCAGGGCTTGCAGGCTGCGTACATCTGAGAATGGCGGTTCCAGAGGCGTATAACCGGCGTTTTGTACCGGGGGATCATCTAGGCGGCGATAATCTAAGGGCATGGCCTGGAAATCTTCCCAGCGAACGACGGCGCGCCGGTCGATCTCGGTGACCAGGGCAACCTGGACCTGCTCATAATCCAGGTTGTACTTACGGTTCAGGTAGCGCACGGTAGCCTGCGCCAGTAGAGCTGGTCGGTAAACCACCTTGGGGGTAGTGCCCTCTGGCGGATACGGACGTCCGGCCATCTGGCAGGCTTGCTGAGGTGTCAGGCTGACCGGCAGGGTGAACTCCTCAATCCCGGCAGGCACGTTCGGACGAGTCGAGAAGGTTGCAGCCATGCTGGCAGCAACTTTTGGTTTGGCGGCAAGGCTGACACTTGCCACTGGCTCTACGGCAGGAATCTCCTGTGCATCGGGCGGAGCTGCAGGTGGAACGGCGGCCCCAACCAGTTGGTTGAGCGCCGGGATCTGGGTACGAGTCAACGGACCGGCCAAGTAGCTCATCGCCCAGCGCGTCTGGAACAGTAAAGGCTCTTTCGCATGAACATTATGCATCAAAAAGACACGTTTTCCCAACCCCGAAATCAACCGGTCATACGTGTCCCGGTCCAGGCCGCCCAGAGCACCGTCCAAACCATCCAGTAAACGCTGCTTATCCTTCTCAGTCTGTAGTTTTCCGATAAACCAGGTGCCGGTATTTGAGAGCGCTTTATAATCCAAGTCCACGGGGTTTTGTGTCACCAATACCTGCCCGACTCCAAAGGCACGCGCTTGCTTGAGCATTCGCAGCATCACTGTTTTGGCCGGTGGATTACGGACAGGTGGCAGATAACCGTAGATCTCGTCGAAGTAAACGATCGCACGCAAGGTGGTGGTGCCACTTTGGGCACGCATCCAGGATTCGACAGCCGAGTACAGCAAGGTTACAAAGAACATGCGCTCCGTGTCATTCAGATGAGCGATATAGAAAACCGACTGGCGGGGTTTACCTTCAGGGGTGTAAAGCAACTGATCGATTTCCAACGACTGGCCAATTATCCATGTCTGGAAACTGGGTGCCGCCAGGATATTATTCATTAACATTGAAAGCTCAAAGCGGTCTTTTTCGGGAAAGAAGGTGTTAACGTCAAAGACACCCAATTTTTGGAATGGCGGAGATTGAATCTGGAGGATCAGCTCACCCAGGTCCAAATCGAGCCCCTGCTTCCAATGGTTCTCAAAAATATTAGAGAGCAGGATGTGCTCGCGAGAGCGCACCGGGTCAATGTCTTCCAATCCAACCAGGCCAAGCAAAGCAATGACAGTGCCGGAAATTTTCTCTCGCAACATTTCCCGGTTGCTCTCCCAAGGGATTTTCGGAGCTTTTAGTGATGCCAGGATATTTACCGAAATGCCGGCATCCGAACCAGGAGTGTAGACGGCAAACTCGGTCGCCTCTTTTAAGCCTTTAATACGCTCCGGCTCAATACCCCATTCACCCAACCCTTTACGCCAAAGCTCAGCCGTTTCGCCAGCCACCTGATCCAGGGTTTTATTTTCCCGGCGTGCCTGGTCCGCGTTAACCCAGGGCTTAAAATCCTCTGGAAGCAGATTGGGAAACTGCAGCAACAGGTTCGTGATATCGCCTTTTGGATCGATCATCAAAGCTGGGATATGGTTGAGGGCCGCCTCTTCCAGCAGATCGATACACAGCCCGGTCTTGCCCGAGCCAGTCATGCCCAGGATCACAGCATGAGTGGTCAGGTCTTCCAGATCATACAACAGTGGGTCCGGGTTAACCCTTTTGGCTTTGATATCAAAAAGCCTTCCCAGATAAAATTTGTCATTTGTAGCCATTTATAATCTCCCATGATAATAGATGCGGTAAATTAATCCGCGGCTATCGTCTGATAAATACAGGCTGCCATCCGTCCCGGTAACAAGATCTACCGGGCGCCCCCAAGACCGCCTTTCGACCAACCAGCCGGTGGCAAAATCCTGTGCTGGACCGGGCTGGTTGCCATTCATCGGTATGTGTACAATTTTATATCCGGTCGGGGTGCTGCGGTTCCAGGAACCGTGAAAAGCAACAAAAAGGTCGCCGCGATACTGTTCCGGGAACTGATCCCCCGTGTAAAATTCCAAACCTAAAGGAGCAGAGTGGGCTTGCATCTCCACTTGCGGCTGGAGAACACCTTCGCAAGAGTTGGTATTACCCATTTGTGGATCGACGATCCTCCCAGCATGGCAGACCGGCCAGCCGGCATTGTCTCCCTGACGCACCAGATAAACTGTTTCGGGGGGAAGGTCATCCCCCAGCAAATCACGCCCGTTATTGGTGACCCACAACTCGTCCGTGCCGGGTCGAAATACCAGTCCGACGGCGTTACGCAAACCGGTGGCCAAAAGCTGTTCGCCACTACCATCTGGATTATAGCGGATAATTGCAGCACGGCGCGCATCTTGCTCCTGGCAAACATTACAAGACGAGCCAATTGAAACCAGCAGCATCGACCAATCCGGGCTGAACAACACCGTGCGGGTACTGTGTCCACCCTGCGGCAAGCCATCGACCAGAATATCATACTTCAGGTAGAAACCCTGTGGGTCCGGCTGGCTGAGACGCAAGACACGGGTCGTCTCGCCGACATAGAGAGAACCATCCTGATAAAAAGCCAGACTGCTGGGGAAGCTCAAGCCATCCCCTACTACTTCCTCGCCATCAGCACGGCCATCGTTATCCCGATCAGGCAAGCGCAGGATACGCCCGGCGGCGCGTTCAGCCACATATAATTGCCCATCAGGACCGATCTCCAGCATGCGCGGTTCATCCAATCCGCTGGCATACACGTTTATACCAAATCCAGGCGGAAGCATGATCGGTCTATCTGGAGGGGTTAGCTCCGCTGAAGTGGTTGGGGCAGCCGGGTTATCCAGGGGGATCGTGGTGGGAGCAGGTGGATCAGCAAGCTCGCCCGGTCCACCGACTTGCAGGGTGCAGCCAATGAACAGGATTGTAATGATGCAAACAATGACCAGGCTTTTGAAGACAACCAAGAACGATCTGAGGGTCATCGCCTATGGCAAGATCCACAATACAGGTGGATTGAGTTTTAGATCGAAATCAATTTCTTTTAGCTTGTCCGGCCGGCCAGCTTCGATTGCCACAACCAGGAACTCGGCCGCCGATTTAACATCGCGAATATCCAGAGTTGCCGGGGCAAAACGCGCCGCCGGCCCTTCCTGCAGCAGGGGCGGGCTGATTAGATACTGGATGCCCTGGGATAGCAACTGCTCCAGGTTCGCCTGGTAGGCCGGGATGAAAAAGCGCCGCGGCTGGCTCCAAAAATGAGCAGCCTCTTGCTTTTGGCCTTTATCTGAGCCGTAGGATGTGCGCTGAAGCTGTACCTGGCCCTCCGCCACCCAGTACGGTTTGCCGACAGCGTTCGGAGATATGGCATCGGAATAATAAATGAGCTGGGGGATCAAGCCATTTTCTTCATCCAGGGACATAGCCTGACCGCAGTTGGCGCACACCCAGGCCATCTCATCCGCCATCGCCGGGATCGGGGTGCTACAGCGGGTACAGACCAGCGGAATCAGGACAATTTGCTGATCCACTTTTCAATCTCCTTCACATCGATGGTGGATAGCTGGTTTCCCATTCCAGGGATTTCTGAGATGTTTTTTGCCAGCCCCGGGATATTTGGCAGAATGGGTGTCTTCTTACCGCTCTGGCGATATTCATACTGCTCCCCATAGCGAAAAGCACGATAGGAGGTATACATTAGGATCGCACCCCCCACAAGAAGAGCTAGTGCAAAGAAAAAAGCACCACTACCATTGTCATCGCTGCCCATGGTGTACAGCACCCCTGCTGAGGCATCGATCGCCAGGAAAGCGCCCACTGCCATGCCGGCTACCAACCGAGCCGCCCGATAGATGGTATTGCCGGGGGCTTTGCCATATAACACCTTGCCGGAAGAGCCATCGACTACCACCTGAAATGCACGTCCGCGATACAAGTAACGCAAAACCCACAGCGGGTAATACACCAATCCGGTGCGATGGCGAAACAGGCGTGTAAAAAGCTGCGATAAGCGATCTAACCCTATCCGGCTGCGTACCTGGGACTGGAACTCGTCCTCAGCACTTTTCAACGCTTCGGCAAAGGAATTGACTGGCTCAAACACCATCCCCTGTTGATGCAAAGTTTCAGCATTGAATGGCTCCAGCTCCTGGCCGGTCAGGGGTACCTGGTCTACACCGAACTCACCCACATCAGCGGCGGCACCATTCCAGGTCATCTCCTGGACAACGCGCACTTCGCGCGGCTCATAGCGGGCACGATCTCCGCTACCCACCCGCTCCTCGCCAAAAGCCCAGGCCGCCACCCGTCCCCACACGGTCCAGAATGGCAGATACACCAAAAAGGCCTCGTCCAACTGCGCCTGGGCAGCCGTATTGCGTGCGATGGCAATGCTGCTGGAGAAAAACCGCCGCATGGCTTCGATAGCGTTTTCGCGCTGCACGCGCTGTGGTACCTGATGGCGCCGCAGGCCGCGCTCTCCACGCACAAAGGAGCGCATATCGCAGTAGGTGCAGCGTACAACCACCGCCCCTTCCGGGATGGCAACCATGCCGCCACAATTGGGACAATTTAAACCGCGGGTTGTCTCTGGTTCGCTCATACTTTGGCCGCAATCCAGACCGCTATGCCAAACAACAGCGGTGCGATTAAGATTCCAATCCCGATACAACCTGCCAGGCCCAGCCCAGTGCCCGAGCTACCACTTAAAGCTGCCCCTGCCAACGGCAGGAAGGCCAGCACAATATATGCCAGGGCAGTGATACAACCGATGGTGCGGTAGGGGATTTCTGCCTTGGCTGGATAAATGTTTGCGAATACGCTGCCTGTGCCAGCTTCAACAATCGCGGTGAAGATTTGGCCTTTATAAACGTATTTGAACGTATACAGCGGGATATGCACCAAAAACTGTTCGATGATTTCGCCTTGAGGTACCCCTCGCTCTGCCAACCATCCCAGGGCAGTGGGCAGTGGCACACTGGGAGGCTGGGACTGCGCATCCAGAGATGAGTCGTATTTGCGCAGGTCACCCGCCAGCAGCCGGATATGGCGTAGCTCGCTGACCGAGGTGGCAGCGGACAGCTCAATCAGGATTTCTTCCTTGCCATTTGGCTGGCGGCGTTTAAGATACCATACCGGGAAGTATTCAAAAGAAACCTGTGTAACGGTTGATTTCTGGTCCAGGTCCTTGACCGTCTCGTTACCGGCCATCCACCGCCGGAGTGCCCCGCCCGCTTTGGCTTCATCCAGGGTGGGGGCGAGGTACCAGTGAAAAATGACCCGAGATTTGTCAATGAAAACCGTCGATCCGCAGTAGGGGCAGTCTAGGAAAATCTGCCCTTCATCGGGATGCAGCTCACCGCCGCATTGCGGGCAGAGTAGCTCAGTTTTGGGTAGTGCAGTCTCCATAGAAAAGATTATAGCAGAAACCACATTTGAATGATGATTCTAGAATCATGATAAACTTTAGCCCGGACCACCGGCCTCCGCGGAGCGGGCTTCAAGCCGGGACTGGATTTTTACAACCGATTTTACCTGGCAAGGAAGGAATTTTGGGATGTCACCAGACCGCCAAACATACTCCGTCGAAATTGCCGGCCTGCGCCGAGACCTGCCTCTCTTTGAAGTCGCCCCGGGTGTGCGCATTGCCGTACTGAATATCCTCGGCGACACCGAGCTGACCCAGGCTTGCGCCAAGGCCCTGGCTGCCAAGCTGGCGCCTGTGCAGTTCGATATCCTGGTAACTGCCGAAGCCAAGAGCATCCCGCTGGCGCACGCTCTATCGGTGGAAACCCAAAAACCATATGTCGTTCTGCGTAAAGTTTACAAGCCTTACATGGGGGTGGCGCTCTCTGTTGAAACGCTCTCAATCACAACCGGCCAGCCGCAGATGCTCTACCTGGATGAAAAAGACCACGACCTGCTGAGAGGCAAGCGCGTACTTTTGCTGGATGATGTGATCAGCACAGGCTCCACCCTGAACGGCATGCGCCGGATGATGGACTCGGCGGGAGCTGAGGTGATCGCTGAGGCGGGGATCTTTACCGAAGGCGACGAAGCGAACTGGAGCCAGATTCACACCCTCGGTCACCTGCCGTTATTCTTCGATCAACCGGCCAATCCGGGGTAAGCCAGGATCGCAATCGGTCTGCCTTGTAAGTGGGTAAGAAAGATCACGCGCTCCTGATCGCCGGACAAGCGCAAATCCTGAATCAACCGCTCCGGCTCGAGCGGTGAGCCGCGCTTTTTGACCATCACTCGCCCAACCTGGCGCTCACGCAGCGCGCGGCGTAAGCGTTTTAATGAAAATGGGAACCAGGCGCAGGACCGCCGGATCGGGCTCGTACAGGTAAGTCTGCGGCTCGTGGATAGGCAGCCGCTCCCCCTCCCGCCGGTCATCCGGCAAACCGGCCAGCGTGTGCTTGTCGGGCAGAAGCGTAGCCCTGCGCTCAGCAGTCCTCAGTGGACCAAACCACAGGGCTGCCTCCTTCAATTCTCCATCCAGGGAGATAAACTCGATCTCGACCTGGTATTCACTTAACTCGGCCAGGCTCACACCCGGCGAGATCTTCACGCCCACTGACGGGCAACTCTGAAGCCAGTCATTTACCACGTCGAGCGGCGGCAGGTAATCTTGTACGGAATAGATACGCTGCTGCTGAGTCCGACGGGCCGGGTCGAAAAACAGCGCCATCCCTTGAGCCAGCCGGAAAGGCAGCCGCAGCAAGTCTCCCTGCACCACCAATGCACGCTCTTCGAGCCCGAGCTCCCGCAGGTTAGCCCGGGCCATTGCCAGGCGCAGCGGGTCCAGGTCGACCCCAAACGTGAACGCCGCCTGCGCCAGTGAGAACGTATCTCCGCCAATCGAGCACCCCAGATCCAGCACCTCCTGGTAAGGGCGGAAACGTTCTGCCCGGTAGGATGAGACCGGGTAGGCCGTGGCCTGCTCCAGCGCCGGGCGGGTGAAATACAACCGCTCGGCAAAGGGAAACAGCAGGAGTAAGCAGCGCCTGGAAAGTCTGAAGATCCATCTATTAAATTGTATCGGAAAGCCGGCGAAATAGGAATCTCTTTATATTAATAGAACGTCAGTTCGAGATAAGGAAAAGCGGTGTTTTGGGTTTAGTTTAGGCGGAGCCGCCCAAGCTAAACCCAAAATCCTTTTATCCCGAATTCACGTTAATAGAACAAATTTTCTGGTATAATGCTTTGTGAGAACGGTCCCCGCACCGACAGGCTAATGATCATCTGGCAACGACTGCGACGTGCTTTGGGCCGCCAGGTTCTCCGAGTCGACCTGCCGCTGATTGAAAGTTTGCAAGACCTGGCCGAACGCGAGCAGCGCACCAAAGAAGCGGTGGCAGCTGACTTGTTGTCGCACGCCCTCCACCAGCGCCAGGCCGGAGAGGCCAACCTGCGCAGTTGGCAGCGGCTCTCACCGCGCGAGCAAGAAGTCGCCGCCCTGGTCTGCTTGAATTACACCAACGCCCAAATTGCGGCCCGCCTGAGTATCAGCCCTTCTACCGCCAAAACCCACGTCCGCAATGTGCTGCGCAAGTTCGGCCTGGAGCGCCGCGCGGATTTGCGCCTGGCCCTGGCGGAATGGGATTTCAGCGCCTGGCAGTAGCGACACGATGCCAGGCTAACAAGAACAACTTCACCTGAAAAAGTAAGCTACCCAGGGGTAGCATATCCTTCCTCTAAATCCCCCATCCCTGGCTCGCCCCTCGGGCTAAGCCGGTTTTCCTCCCAAAAATCATCCTTAGGGTAATTGCGGCGAACTCCAGCATCCGCTATCTTTAGGATATGGAAACAGCGCTTCAACTCTCCCCCGGCCAATTGCACTTGGTCATTGCACCGCCCGCTCTGGGACACCAGTTGACCAATACCTTCATCGTGCGCCTGGCGCTGGCCGGGCAGGTGCGCGTCCTGGATGGCGGCAACCACTTCGAGGCCCATCACATCGCCCGCTTGCTGCGCCGGCGGACCTCTGAGCTGTACGCGGCCCTGGGGCGCATCCAGGTGCAGCGCGCCTTCACTTGCCACCAGATGCTGGCGATGCTGATCCACAGTTCCACCAGCCCCGAACCGCTGCTGGTACTGGATATGCTATCCACCTTTTACGATGAAAGCGCCCCGCAGATGGAGCGCATGCGGCTGCTGGAGCACAGCCTGGGACAGTTGCGGCGCCTGAGCAGCATTGCCCCGGTCGCCGTCAGCGTACCACCTTCACCTCTGGCGCACAGAGCCGGGCCAGGCTCGCCTGCACCAAGCGCGGAGTGTGCCAGTTTCCTGGAGCGGCTGGAGGCCGCCGCCGACCAGGTATGGCGTTTCGAGATACCTGCAGCCCAGGTACAACCTCGTTTGTTTTAAGGAGCTTGCTATGGGGCGCACGCTACCTTCCGCCACCCAAACTTTCCTGCTAGAACAAGAAGCTTTTACCCGCTTCCGGCGCGCCCTGCGGCGCAGCGACCAATTGGCGCTGGACGACCTGTTCACCTGCGCCCGCCAGCACATAGCGGCTGCGGCCTATGCCTCCCACGCCCTGCCCTTCGAAGTCTTCCTGCTCGCCATGCTGCTCGAAGAGCACAAGCAGGTGATGCACCTGCGCCGCCTGCTAGAGGAGGCCGGCCATTCGTGAGCTAACCGGCTGGCTGCTGGATGTCTATGCCGGCCCGCAGGATGGCCTGGTGCTCTGGCTGCTGGGCGAAGACGGGCAGCGGCACTGCCTGCGGCAGGCTTTTCCAATCACTTTTTTCGCAGCCGGCCCACCTGAGCACCTGCGCCGGCTCTGGCGCCGCCTGCAGTCCCAGCCTGTTCCCTTACAACTGGCAAGGGCCGAGCGCCGCGATCTTTTCCTGCCCGATCCGCTGCCTGTGCTCGCCGTGCAGGTCGAGCGACCGATCGACCAACCGGGCCTGTTCGAGCAGGTGAGCCGGGAATTCCCCGACCTGACCTATTACGACGCCGATATATTGCTACCGCTGCGCCATGCAGCCGCACACGGCACTTTTCCGCTGGCGCGGCTGCGCGTCGCCCTGGATGACCAGGAACGCGTTCAGGTCATCCAGCCGCTCGACTCGCCCTGGGAACTGGATCCACCGCCGGCCCCGCTGCGTATTCTGAGCATCGAGCCGGACTGCGACCCACGTCATGCCCCGCCTCAAGCGCTGCGCATTCACTGCGAACGGCAGAACTACCGCCTGCCGCTGGAGCTGGTGCAGTCTGCCGAAACGGGTTACCCCGTGCCCCGGCCTGGCGCCTGGGCGCGCCCATTGCTAGCAAACCTGTCGGCTATCCTGCGCCGCCACGATCCCGACCTGCTGCTCACCGGCTGGGGCGACACCTGGCTGATGCCGCTGCTGCTCGACCTAGCTGCCGAGCACAACTTGGCCTTGCCGCTCAACCGGGATGCCGATTTTAATGTCATGCGCAAGCGCGAGTTTTCCTACTTCTCCTATGGGCAGGTGATTTACCGCGGCCAGCAGGTGCTGCTATGCGGGCGCTGGCACATCGACCTTTACAACGCCATGCTGTTCCACGACTACGGCCTGGACGGCGTGCTGGAATCGGCGCGCGTCACCGGCGCCCCTGTCCAGTCGGCGGCCCGCCTATCCCCCGGTAGCGGCATCTCCGCCATGCAGATCGTGACCGCCCTGCGCAGCCAGGTGCTGGTTCCCTGGCACAAGCAGCAGGCCGAAGACCTCAAATCTGCGCTCGACCTGATCCACGCCGACCAGGGCGGCATGGTTTACCAACCCATCCCCGGCCTGTACCAGGATGTAGCGGAGATCGACTTTATTTCCATGTATCCCGGCATTATGACACGCTTCAACATCTCCCCCGAGACGGTGGGGCGAGAAAAGCCACACGCCGAGCCAGTGCCTGCTCTTAACCTGTGGGTCGATCGCCAGGAAACCGGCCTGGTGCCGCGCACCCTGGAGCCGCTGCTGGAGAAACGCATTGCCCTGAAGAAACATCTGCTGGAAATGCCGGCCTGGGATCCGCGTCGGCGGGTTTATAAAGCGCGCGCCGCAGCCCATAAATGGCTACTGGTAACCTGCTTTGGTTACCTGGGATACAAAAACGCCCGCTTCGGGCGCATCGAAGCGCACGAGTCGGTGACGGCTTACGGGCGGGAGTCGCTGCTGCGCGCTAAGGAAGCCGCCGAGGATCTAGGTTATGAAGTGCTGCACATGTACGTGGATGGGCTATGGGTGCGCCAGGTCGGCCGGAACACCGTTGCCGACCTGCAGCCCCTGCTGGATGAGATTTCCCAACGTACCAGCCTGCCCATCTCGCTGGAGGGCATCTATAAATGGCTGGCTTTCCTGCCCTCCCGGCTGGACGAGCGGGTACCGGTAGCCAACCGCTACTTCGGCGCTTTTCAGGATGGCTCGCTTAAGCTGCGCGGCATCGAAGCTCGCCGCCGGGATACACCGCCCTTCATTGTTGATATACAGATGGGCCTTTTAGAACTACTGTCGCGTGCACCGGATGCCGAGCACCTGGCTGACTGCCTGCCAAAAACGCTCGGCCTGCTACGCGGCTGCCTACAGGCTTTGCGGCTGGGGCGCATCCCACCCGAAGCTTTGTTGGTAACTCAGAAGCTGAGCCGGGAGCTGGACCAGTATCGCACGCCTTCCCCGGCAGCGCGGGCCGCGGCACAACTGGCCTGGAATGGAAAGCATCTACGCCCCGGCCAGCTTGTCCGCTTCCTTTACATGCGCGGCTGGCCCGGGGTACACGCCTGGGATCTACCTGAGCCGCCCGACCTGCGGGCAATAGACGTGGCCTGCTATCGCAAGTTATTGCTGCGCGCGGCTGGAACGGTGCTCCAGCCGCTAGGGGTGAGCGAAATCACCCTGCGCGACTGGCTGCTCGCAAACGCGAGCTATGGTGCACCGCCCGGTAAAATTATTGCCGCACGAAGATGAAATACCCGACAATCCCGGCCACGACTACCAGACCGAGTCCCAGCACTAAAATTACCGGCCAGAGCGGAAACGCCCGCTCTTCCTGAGTAGTGGCCGATTCCGGCTCCAAAGTTTGAACTAAGGCTGTAGCTGCCAGATCCGGGCTACCCGGCTGGACTTCTGTGATGGTTTCAACGCCCGGCTCGGCGGCGCCGCCCTCACTGGCCAGCGGCGGCGGCGGATAGGGCAGGGTTGGCGTCGCAGTCGGGGGCGGTGGAACTGTAAAGGTCGCAGTAGGGGGTGGGGGAAAGGTGGGAGTGGGAGGGCCGCCGGCATCCGCATAGGCTGCCCCAAACGGGATGCATACCAACAGCGCAATCATTACAATCCAGGCAAAGTGCAAAGTAGGTTTTGACATACGATTAAATCTCCTCAATCCCCAGCATCTTCGCCAGTTTTAACCTGTCATAACCAACGAGAATGGTGCCGCGCACATCGATCGTCGGTGTGGTCTCATAGCCGTTAGCCCAACCGCGTACCCGCTGGGCTGCGGCGCGATCGCGTGTGATATCGACTTCCAGGTAGTCAATTCCGTTTTCTCGCAGGTAGTTGCGCACCCGCCGACAATCCGGGCACCACGGAGTACAGTACAAAACTACATCCGCCCGAGCCGCCGGTTCTACCACAGGCTGGGGAGGCGGCTGTGGCAGAGGCTGGACGGCCTGCGGCTCGATTTCGGATAAGACGCGGAACAATACCTCGTTATCCGGCTGCTCATCGATCGCATGCACATCTACATAGCGAATGATACCTTGCTTGTCGATCACAAATATCGCTCGCTCAGGAAAACCCTCGGAGCGCAGCACGCCATACAATTGGGCGACCGCACCATGCGGGTAGAAATCGCTCAACAAGGGGTATTCGATACCTCCCAGGCTGTCCGCCCAGGCTTTCAGGCAGGGGACACTATCAACGCTCAGACCCAGAACCTGGGTTCTGACCCCATCGAACCGTTCTTTAGCAACCTGGTACGATGGGATCTGACTCGTTCATATCGGTGTCCAGGCCAGCGGGAAGAAGGCCAGGACCACATTTCGCAGGCCGCGATAATCGCTCAGGCGGACCAGCTTGCGGTCATGGCTCTCCAGGCAGAAATCCGGAGCAGGTTGTCCAACGCTTAACGCCATGTCGTACTCCTGACAGCGTACTGTGTTGAGATTAGCATACCAAAGAATCGAATACCCGGCAAGTGATAAACACAAAAATTACACATCGATTGGAACCGGTCGTCCATGAAAGATACCGTCTACTTGCGGCGTAAAGGGTGTAATGGTATCCACGGCATCCAGATTGAGCGGGCCGTAAAGATGAGGGAATACTTGCGCACCCACCGCTTCCCATAATAGCTTAGCTTGTAGACGTTTGGGGTCAATCCACAGGAGTACCAAATCCGCCATGCCCCGGTAGAATGTATTGGCTACCTCCACGATCTGATCCGGTGAGGAAGTGTGAATAAATCCATCTTGGTCTAGCGATTGTGCCTGATATTCATTACCTAGCTGCGCTTCCAGCCAGCTCTGCTGCGAGCACAAATGCACGATCCAACTGGCAGCCGAGTAATATTCATCACGCGTGATCCCAAACAGCCATTCATCCAGGTACTGCCCGCGCTTGTGGACGGCATTGCGGATAGTGCCTTCGAGAAGGAAACCGTTCTTCTCAAAAATCCTGCGGCTGGCCTGGTTGCCGACGAATACGCTGGCCTCGATCTTCTCCAGTTCCAGCCTGGCGAAACCATACTCTATCAAGCAATGGATGACTTGCGTCCCATAGGATTTTCCCTGGAAGGGCCTTCCAATCCACAAGCCGATGTCCGCCCGGTGTGGTTCCTCGTATGGGCGGATATCCGCCATCCCGACAGGCTGTCCGGAGGCTGGCTCGAGGATGGTAAACAGATGAGTCTCCCCACGCCTGACACGCTCGGCGCGCGAGGCAATTCCCTGACGATACTCGTCCCACGAAGTCGGCCCATCCCACTGGAGTGTATCAGCGACACCAGTCTGGTAAACCAGTGGAAAGAGTGACACAGCGTCTTCCGCCCGAGGGGGACGCAGGATAATCATGCTGTGTTGCGAGGGACCTCGGCAATGATCGCCGCCAGGCGTTCCAACAAAACCGCGGCTACCTCTGCCTTATTCATCAGCGGGAGCTCTTCTACCCGACCTTCCGGGTAGAGCAGGACGATCCGGTTGGTATCGACTGCAAATCCTGCATCGCTGGCGCTGATATCGTTGGCAGCGATCAAATCCAGCTTCTTGGCCTGCAGTTTCTGGCGGGCATTTTCAAGCAGCTGGCGCGACTCGGCGGCAAAGCCAACGGTGCAGCCCTGCCATCCGGTTTCTATCTTATAACGAGCCACAGCTGCCAGGATATCCGGGGTTGGCTCGAGGCGAATTTGAGGCACACCGCCTTCTTTTTTGATCTTGTGCACCTCCGGCGCCGCCGGACGAAAGTCGGCGACGGCTGCAGCCATAATCAGTCCATCTGCTTGAGGCAGCGCAGCCAGCACTGCTTCTTGCATCTCTTTAGCGGTACGCACATCCACGCGAAGGGCACCGACCGGCGTATCCAGAGAAGTCACCCCGGCAATCAAGGTCACCTTTGCACCCAGATCAATAGCCGCCTGGGCCAGGGCAAACCCCTGCTTACCAGATGAACGGTTGGAAATGGCCCGCACCGGGTCGATTGGCTCCTGCGTGCCACCGGCTGTGACTACCAGGCGACGCCCGGCAAGCGAGCCTGAACGCCCGAGAACCCGGCGTGCATGGCCGAGCAGCTCCACAGGCTCGACCATCCGACCGACCCCGCTCATCCCAGAAGCCAAGTGGCCCTCCACCGGGCCTACTACGATCACGCCTCGCTGGCGTAAAACCGCCAGGTTAGCCTGGGTAGCCGGGTGAGTATACATCCCGCCGTCCATGGCCGGGGCTACCAGGATCGGGCAGGTCGCCGCCAGCGCCGTAACAGCCAAAAGGTTGTCAGCAATTCCGTTCGCCAGCTTGGCCAGGGTGTTGGCAGAAGCCGGTGCAATGAGCAGCAAGTCGGCTGTCTTACCCAAACCGATGTGGAGTACATGTGCCTCGCTACCCCATAAATCGACATCGGTGTAGGCCCGCCGCCCAGTTACCGATTGGAATGTCAGGGGAGTGACAAACTGCTGGGCAGCCTGAGTGAGTAAGACATCCACCTGCGCCCCGGCCTGAGTGAGCTTGGAGGCCAAATCGGCAGCCTTGTAACAAGCAATCGACCCGGTCACGCCCAGCAAGATATTTTTTTGTTGAAGGGGAGTTTTTACTGCCACGCTTTGATTATAAACCAAACTACCAGATCCCCCATTGGTTTCGCAGGGGCAGTCCCGGTCATGACGCCAGCTGAAATATCACCGGCGTCATGACCGGATTTTGCTTCCGCTATGGGCGGGCAACGAAGCTGATCGTCAGCTTATCCTAATCCTCGGTTCCCAGTATACCGGCGATTTCGATTGGGCCTACGCCAAAAGCGCTCATCAATATAGTTGTGGTGGCAGTGCCGGTTAAAGCACCACCTTGCAGGGTGGCGGTTACATCGAATGTAACCGGCTGTGTCGCCTCACGGACGGTCAGGTCGCCAGCCACCTTGAAGTTTATT
>JAGDMX010000441.1 GCA_017860725.1 Chloroflexota bacterium
TGCTTGCTCAATCAGGTCTGCGATAGCCTGGTTGTCTTTGATCCGGTTGTAAAGTACGTATGCCCGTCCCCACTCATCCCGTTGTGTAAACACGGTTGCAATACGACGCAGCAAGCCTTCCAGCTGGTTGGGTCTCTCCTTTTCAAATTGGGCGCGTAAAAACTCACCAAACAGGTGGTGGTAGCGTAGCCACTTCCCATCCTCACCCACCGGCAGCACGAACAGGTTGTTCTGCACCACCTGCTGGATTAATGCCCGCCAGTTGGTTTGGGTTCCCCAGACCGAAGCACACAGGGCGACATCAAACTCGTCCAAGAATGAGGTGCGCAGGAGAAAATCCCGGATTTCCTCCGTTTGCTGGTCGAGGATTTCTTCAGCCAGGTAAGTATAGAGTTCCACCCCCGTGACCCTGGCAGCCCTCATCTGGTTGGTCATCCCCTGTCCCATCACCTGCGCCGAGAGCATCAGCCCGGTGATCCATCCCTCGGTATCGCGCGCCAGGTCCTTGGAGGCTGCGTCGGAAAGGATGACGTGGTAATACTGCAGCACGAAGGACTGGATCTCGTCCGCCCGGAATGCCAGCTCTTCAAATCCAATACCACCCACCTGCGAGCGAGCCACAAGCAGGGGCAAGTCTGGCAGGCTGAGAAGCGTTCGCGAGCTGATAACGAGATGGCAGTTTTCAGCCGAGGTATTGATGAACCGGTTGATGAAAGCCTGGATCTCCCTGACGCTGCTCACCATATGGTAATCATCCAGGATGATCAGGAAATGCTCCTGGATGTGCTCGTAGGCATCGTTGACGATCACAGATACCAGCTGGTTAATATCCGGGTTGAACTGGTTGATCGACTTCACGGCAGCCTTGGAAGCCTCGCCAAATTCCGGGAAGCGCCGGTGCAGGGCAGCAATGAAATAGGTGAAGAATCTCTCCGGGGTCTGGTCCAGTTCGTCCACGGCATACCAACACACCGGCAGGTCTACCTGGTAGGCAAAATCGATTAATAATGAAGTTTTTCCGTAACCGGCAGGGGCGATTAGCAGGATGAGTTTTTGATCCAGCAGGTCGTACAGCAAGTTGAGCAGACGCTGGCGCGTGAACAGGTCCTTGCGCCGCTGGGGAAGGATAACCTTGGTGGGGGTGGGTTTTCTTGCCATAGGTTAGCCAGTAAAGGCGGATCCCATTCGTTTAGAGTATAGCATACTCTCCTGCTTTCATTAATAACACCCTTGAAAGGTAAATGTTCCTCTGCCAAGTGTAAATAAAAAAAGCGAGCCCATTCAAAGGCTCGCTCAGGGTTTGCAACTATTCAGTTTTCAGGCTCCCGGAATTATTGGTCCCAGAAGCAGCCCTCTGTGATCATTTCGAGAGCCATCGTATGACTGCAGGTTTGCCGGGTCTGAAAGAAGTCGCAATCGCACTTCCAGGCATGATCGATAAACAACACCGTGTGGGGGTTGTTATCCCCATCGAAAGTTACCTCGAGTGATTTTATATGGATGCGTTCACGCTGTTCGGCATAGCGCTTTGCTTTTTCTCGCTTGCGGATCAAGCCAGAATCCATTTTTTTCCTTTTCTCCTTTCATCGACTTTGAATGTAATAAAAAGGCACGCGTCACCAAACGCATGCCTGGGTTAACCATTGCCAATATTCAGTTTTGAGAGAAATACTCTCATAGCGGTATATTCTCCGGTTGATTGCAGTATACGCCTGTTTTGATTGAGAGTCAATCATCCAGCGCCGCTATTACCCTACGATTGACCTACAATCCTGTCAGGTTGCCCCGTTGATGGTGTATTCCATCCAGATCAAAGTCTGGTGGGGGTAAAAACCGGCCTGGCGAATTGCACTGGTGGCTAGTCCGGCGGGGTAATTCAAGCTCAACGATTGGTATGTTCCGATGAGCTTGCGTCCCCGGGTCAATAAGGCGACGACAGCTTCTTCATCCATCTGCTCGGGGATAGCCAGCCACAGCGGTCTGGCGAACCCGCTGGTATTTTTCCAGGTGAGAACACCCTGAAGGTCGCCTAAATGTTCAACACTCCAGTGCTGTGGGTAGTCCAGGCTGAAGAAGCGGTAGATTCTTCCCCAGAGATCCACCCGGAACAGGTTCCAATCGAAAGGCATATGCCATTCCAGCTCGGGAGGATAGATGCGCTTTAACCAGTCACTCTGCAAGGAATAATGATCAGGCCGGCGCTTGACGACCTGAATTCCTGGTTGGGCTCGTTGCTCCCCAAAAATCGGGCCACTGTACCAGCTGGTGCGCCGAAACCGCTCTTCGAAACCGGAAGTCTGGTAGATGTGGATGGCTACCGGGTTATCTTCCCGCACCTGGAGCCAGGCGATGGTGGCATTCCGGCTGTGGATATAGTCCAGGGCGGCGGCGGTGAGCGACCGGGCAATGCCCCGCCCGCGGTAGTCAGGGTGGGTGGCTACATTGGCGATCATATACCCGCGCTTACCCTGCAGA
This sequence comes from Chloroflexota bacterium, assembly GCA_017860725.1. Taxonomy (GTDB): domain Bacteria; phylum Chloroflexota; class Anaerolineae; order Anaerolineales; family UBA4823; genus CTSoil-045. Next base: position 2,476 of record JAGDMX010000441.1, read on the forward strand.
TTGATTGGGATCAGGCTCAGGTTGCCCACCAATTGCCCGTCCTCCTCCCAAACATAACCGGAGGGAGGCATGGGCGCTTCATCGATCATGCTGCTCGCCCACATCAGCCACGAGGCATTCTGGGCCGCCTTGCGCATCTCTTTCAGGTATTGTTTTCCTTCAGGGTCAAGCGTGGTGGCGAAACACAGTTCAACCAGGTCGGCAACCTTTGTCAGGTCCCGCCGCATATCAATTCGGCGCAGGTGTCCCTGGGCAAAAGTGGGGATGGCAATCTCTGCGACCATACGTGGCTTCATTTTACCCGATAACCTCCCCTATGTTAATTCTGAAATTGAACAAAAATTCCCGCTCAATAGTAAAATCATAGGGTAAGCTCTGGTCACTCAAATCTGATATGATTGGCGTGGTTGAAGAGATCCGGTGAAGCGGATTCCTCGGCAGATCATCGGTTGACTACAATTGCCTGACCCGTAACTTTTGCATGGGCAAAATGGTGTGTACATGAACCAAAATGCTTAGATACGTCCTGCGTCGTCTTGCCATTATCCCTTTTGCACTGATTCTGATCCACTTTCTGGG
>JAGDMX010000080.1 GCA_017860725.1 Chloroflexota bacterium
ACGCCTATCAGGTCGTGACGATCCCGTCGAACGCCACCAAAGCCACCCTCAACCTGCGGTACTTCCCCATCACCGCCGAGGCGCCCTTCGCACCGGAGCCAGGTTCGAGTGCTGAGCCAGATAGACCTCTTCCTGGTGCACCTCAACCAGGCACGCCCTGGCCACCCACGGATAGCCCAGAGCCAGGGGCGGATGCGCCAGACAACCCGGATGTGCAATACATCTTGCTGCTCGATCAGAATGGCAATACGATAAAAACCCTGATGTGGCAGCTGCGCAACTACCAGGCCTGGACCAACTTCACGTATGACCTGCTGCCTTACCGCGGCCAGACCATCCGCGTCCAGTTTGGCACCTTCAACGACCAGGATGGCTACAAATCCGCCATGTTCGTCGATGAGGCTTACGTAGATACGTGCACCGGCACACCTCCGCCACCCCCACCACCGCCACCTTCTTGCTCGGAGTACCTGACCAATGGTGGCTTTGAGAATAACCAGGCCTGGGAGATCCCGGTGACGGCCTATTCCGCCGGTTACTCCACCGCTCGCTGGCACAGTGGTGCCCGCTCGATGCGCAGCGGCATTGTCAACGCCGGGGATAATACCTACTCGTATTCAGACTTCCGCCAGTCGGTGACCCTGCCTTCCAGTCTGTCGAGTGCCAGCCTGGGTGTCTGGTTCTACCCGATTTCCGGTGAAGCAGCCATGACCCCAGTCCCAGAAGTTCCAGTCAGCGAGAGCTTTGGCGACGCTGTCCTGGCAAGTGATGTGCAGTACCTTTTGGTGCTGGATGCCTGGGGTAACTGGATCAACACCTTATACTGGAATCGCACAAACAACCAAAGCTGGGTCTATAAAACCTTCAACCTGGCCGGCTACAAAGGACAGACCATCAAGCTGCAGTTTGGCACCTACAACGACGGCTGGAGCGGCGTCACCGCATTATATGTTGACGATGCTTCTCTATGGGTTTGCCCTTAAGGATTATCAACAGGAGGATAAGCGTATGAACGATAGACACGAACTTATAAGATCACGCATGCCAATCAGATTGTGGGCCTTGCTGCTCCTGCTCACCCTGCTGCTCACGGCTTGCGGAGGTCGCGACCAGACTCCCACCATCCACAACGTTACCCTCGACCCACCCATCCCGCTCGCCGGTCAATCGGTCAGCGTGGTCTGGGATGTATCCAATGCCGACGTTGTGGACCTGCTGCCTTGGGTGCGTGATCTGCCCGCCAGGCAAGGCGCCTACACCTTCGCCGGCGGTTTCAGCGCCCCCACGACAATCATGTTTGTCGCCCGCAATGCTACTGCCAGCACCCAACGCGAGATGGTTGTGCCGATCATGACGACCACCACTCCTATGGCAGCCGTTACCACCACACCTACCCCGACCAGCACCGGCACGGTCATGGTCTCTCCGTCGCCCATGCCTTCATCAACCCCTTGGCCCACCTCAACCGCCTGGCCGACCCTGACCTTCACTCCGCCTCCGGTCGATCCGATCATCCAGCTCTGGTCGGTTACCCCCTCGCAGATCAACGCCGGTGAAGCCGTCACCCTGCGCTGGAAAGTCACCCAGGCAACCAGCTTGACCATAGAGCCGTTCGGTCGCCAACCCCTGGAAGGCCAGCTGATCGACCAGCCGACATCCAATCGTGCCTACAACCTGATCGCCTCCAACGCCAGCCGCACGGTCAGCCAGTCCATCCTGGTCACCGTCGCCACACCTCGCCCGCAGCCGCCCGTCATTCGCGGCTTCACTGCCTCGCCATCAACCGTAGTGCGTGGCTACACCAGCAGCTTCCGCCTGTCCTGGGAGACCAGCGGTGCCAGCAGCGTGTGGATCGATCCGGGAATTGGGCAGGTAAATGTCACCGGCTACCGCGACCTGCCAATCCCCGCCAACGACACGGTATACACCCTGACCGCCCGTAATTCGGTCGGTGATGTGCGCGCCCAGGCATTCGTGGATGTCGTCGACCCGACCTGTACTACTCTGACCCCCTGGTCGGACCTATACCCCGGCCCGGGTGCTACCTTTGGCCCACCCACCCTCGACCTGCCGCAAGGCGCCGTGCTAACACCCCAGTACTATAACAAGATGGGTAGCGACGGCAACTGGCTGTACGTCACCTATGTCAAAACCGGCGCGAAAGGCTGGACGCCGGTCAAATCCGGCTACCTATCCTGCACGATCGACATCACCAAGCTGCCCTCAACTTCCGTGCCCTTCACGGTCACCAAGGTGACCGTTAGTGCCAGCCCGGCCAGCTACAGCGGCGTCTGTCCGGTGACCGTGCGCAGCACCGCCAGCATCACGGTTGCCGGCGCCGGGCGGGTCACCTTCCGCTGGTTCCGTAGCGATGGCACGCAGGAAGCCTTGCAGAACCTCGATTTTGGCGGCTCGGGTACCAAGAACGTGACGTACGACTGGCAGATCAACAACATCATTGGCGATTACTGGACAGCCCTTTCCTTCTCCGCTCCGACTAGCTTCGCCTCCAACCAGGCGAACTTCAGTGTCACCTGCCTGGCCCCCACCATCCCGCCCACCGTCAGCCCCTCGCCATACCCGGGACCATAACAAATTCTATCTTTGCCCGTCCACACCCTTCGGTTTTTAACAAAACCGAAGGGTGTCAGAGTTTTTACAAAACAATAATCAAGCAACATTTGAAGACAACTCCCGTATATAATTAATGTGCACAAATGCACAACTTAAAAGCACCTGTCATCAAGGTAGAGATGAATACCACGAAACACCTCAGTCAATCCCTGGCTGAATCCATCACCAAGGCCGGCAGCAGACAAACTTATTTCACGATTCGTCTCCTTGTAGATCGTCCCCTCGTTGCGGATGCTTTTCGGGCTTATGGCTACTTTCGCTGGGTAGATGACATTATTGACGGACTTCCCGGCACGACCCAGGCGCTGGGTAAAGCTGAGGCTCTTGAGAAGATCGCCTTTATCAATCGCCAGAAAGCCCTGTTGGAGGCATGTTACCACGGGGTGATCTCGTCGGATTTATGCCCCGAAGAGTACATGCTGGTAGACCTGGTGCGGAACAACTCGGGGGAGAATCCGGGCTTGCAGTCCTATCTGCGCAACATGATGGCGGTGATGGAGTTCGACGCCGGGCGCCGTGGTCGGGTGATCTCGCAGGCTGAATTGACGGAGTATTCACGCCTGCTTGCCGCCGCGGTTACAGATGCCCTATACTATTTCATCGGTCACGATAATCCTCCACCCTCCCAAGAGACACGTTACCTGCCGGTGATTGCCGCCCATATCACCCACATGCTGAGAGATACGGTGGATGATGTTGAGGTGGGTTACTACAACATCCCGATTGAATATCTTCAGGCGCATGGCATCTCGGAGAGTGCTATAGAAAGCCAGGCTTACCGGAAGTGGGTTTGCGACCGCATCAGGTTGGCCCACAGCTACTTCAGAGCAGGGTGGCAGTCTCTCTCACAAGTTCGTAACTTGCGCTGTCGGCTAGCCGGTTTTGCTTATATGGCGCGCTTCGACTGGGTACTGCATGCCATTGAGCGTGATAACTACTGCCTGCGGGCAGGATACTCGCAACGAAAGGGCTTGTATGCCGGCTTGTGGATGGTCTGGAAAACCATGCGTTCCATGCTTGCATCACTCTGGGTAAAAGATCAATCCCATCATCCGGTGACATAAACCACTCGGATAGATCAGCGATGAAACAAAATTCTGTGATTGTTATTGGCGCGGGGATTGGCGGGATGACGGCCGCCATCCATTTAGCCAAGCAAGGCGTGCACGTCACCATCGTAGAGAAGAACGACAATCCCGGCGGACGTTGCGATCGCCTCTCCCGGGAAGGGCATCAATTTGATACTGGTCCCACCTTGATGGTCATGCGGCTGCTTTACGAGGCAGAATTTGCTGCCCTCGGCACGTCCTTAAACGATGTACTAGATTTAGAGCGTGTTGATCCGACTTATCATCTGGTTTTCGATGATGGGAGCCAGTTGGCATTAACCTCCGACTTGAAATCCATGCAAAGACAACTTGAAGAGTTCGAGCCGGGCAGTATGTTTGGTCTGCTGCGCTACCTGGAAGAAGGTTACCGGCATTACCACCTCAGCATGGAGAGACTGATTTATCCCGATTTTCGCAAACCGACCGATTTTTTCAAGCCAGCCAATTTACCCCTGCTCTATCAGGTAAAACCTTTGGTGAAGCATTATGCCAATATGTCGCGCTACTTCGACGATCCGCGCTTAAAGGCGGCCTTCACATTTCAAGATGTGTATATGGGGTTGAGCCCGTTTGAAGCGCCCGCCACTTTCTCAATGATGCCTTATACGGAATTGGCGCATGGCGTCTGGTATCCAAAAGGCGGCATGTATCAATTAGTCGAAGCACTGGCTACCCTTACGCGGGAAGCCGGCGTGGAATTCATCTTCAATACTGCAGTAGAGCACATCGATGTCCAGGGGAGACATGCCCGAGGTGTAATCGTAGATGGTCAGCAGTTGGCAGCCGATGCGGTTCTGGCCAACGCCGACCTGCCTTATGTGGTTCAAAACCTGCTCCCACCGGATGGACAGGTCAAAAAGATGGCTCATAAGCGTTATTCTTGTTCAGTTGTCAGTTTCTTCTGGGGTGTGGACAAACCTTACGAGACTCTCAAGCCGCATACGCTCTTCCTGGCAGATGACTTTCGTGCGAACTTCGAAAGCATCATCCGCGACTTGAGCCTGCCGGCTAACCCCAGCCTGTATATCCATGCACCCACCCGCCTCGATTCGTCTATGGCCCCACCGGGACAGGACACCTTGATCGCCATTGTACCGGTCGGTCACATTTCCGAGAATGGAGATCAGGATTGGGCTGCCATTCGTGATCAAGCCCGGCAGGATGTCTTCCAGCGGCTGCGGAGCTTGGGTATTCACGATCTTGAAGAACACATCAAATTCGAGATCAACTTCACCCCTTTATCCTGGCGCAAGCGCTATAACCTGCTCAAAGGCTCGACTCACGGCCTGTGCCACAACCTGACCCAGCTCGGCTATTTTCGCCCCGATTATAGCCATCCCAGCATTCACAACCTGTATTTTGTCGGCGCCAGCACCCGCCCTGGTACCGGCATGCCAACCGTCATGGTCTCAGGCCGCCAGTCCGCCCGGCGGATACTGGACGACTTCTCGGCAAATTAACCATCCGCCATGATTGCCTATCGCCTGAAAATACTGCTCACTTATCTGGCCGCCATCCTGGTCGCCACACTTGCCCTGGTACTCCTGTACAGCTTGCTGTTGAACGATCGCAGCCTGGGTGCTATTGGTGCCATCGAGTCGCCGGCTTTGGCGTTGGGTCTGTCTATCGTCACCATCGCCGCTCCCCTGGTTGCCATCCTCGAGGCTTTAATCTCCTGGCTGAAAATGCTGCGCGACGCGCGGATCAAGGACGAGATGATTAAAGTCATCGCCGCCCAAACCACCTCCCCCCAGGGGATGGATTTTGCCGCCCTGACCACCCTGACCGATATGCCGCCCAAGGTACTGATCGAGCGCATCAACGAGCTGATCTTGCTGGGCAGGATTGGGGTGAGATTGACCCCGAACAATCAGCGAGAGTATTATCTGAAAGACTGACTCAGCTCGGCCATCTATGTCTCTGTATTAATAATTTCCGCAGTCTCGGCGTCTCGGTGTGAGAATATTTTCCTATCCGTGCTATAGTTAAACTGAAATCCACACCAACCCAAGGAAGCCCCATCGGATGGAGAATTCATTTTCTGCCGATCAAGCTGCTGCCTGGAGAGCACTCTATAAACTCGCCGGCATCGCTACTTTGCTGGCGGTCTTTGTCTTTCGCCGGAACCTGGCAGCGGAGTTAGCTCTTCTCGGTGAACTGGGTCTCCTACGCGGGCTGCCTACAGAACCGCTCACCAGCGCCAACGACTGGTTTAACCTGTTTCAGGAAAACCGTTTACTTGGGCTGACCCTGATGAATTTCTTTGACCTGGTCGAGTATGCCCTGCTCGGCCTGGTCTTGCTGGCGCTGTACCATGCCCTTCAATCCACCCGTCGTAGTGCCATGCTGGTCGCTACCGTCTCCGGCTTGATCGGCATCACGGTCTACTTTGCCTCGAACCAGGCTTTCGCCATGCTGGCCCTCAGCGAGAGATACATCGCGGCGACCACCGCTGCCCAGAGCTCAAGTTACCTGGCAGCCGGTGAAGCGCTGCTGGCGATAAATAATCCTGGCAGTATCCATCAGGGCACCGGGATCTATCTGAGTTTGTTCCTGGTCCTGATTTCCGGCCTGATTATTTCTATCGTCATGTTGCGCAGCCGGATATTTAGTAAAGCCACCGCCGTGGTTGGGATTTTAGCCAACGGCATCGGACTAAGCTATTTCCTCACGTTAGCTCTCACACCGGCAGTCTATTGGATCCCCATCCCGATATCCGCCCCCTTTCGAGTGATCTGGTATTTCCTAATGGCGATCGCATTCTTCAAATTAGCGAAGACTCAGTCTCTATCTGGTTCGTGACATGGAGCCAAACATGACCTACAAGAGCATCCTGGTCAGCCAGCATGGCGGGCCGGAAGTGATGCAAATCATCGAGAAGGAGCTGCGCCCACCGGCAGCCAAGGAGGCGCGGATCAAAGTGCTGGCTGCCTCGGTCAGCCGGCCGGACGTGACCGTGCGGCGGGGCGAGGCGCTGTATTCCAACACGCCGCTCCGCCAGAAGCTGCCCTTTACGCCCGGCTACGCCATCATCGGCGAGGTGGTGGCGGTTGGGCAAGAAGTCAAAGGTGCCGAAGTTGGCGACCGGGTGGGAGTGCTGACGGTCACCGGAGGCTATACGAGGTGCTGTATTGGAGGGGCGACCGGCTGATAACGGTCCCGGAATCTGTTGATCCCGGAGAGGCGGTCACCCTGATCCTCAATTACATTGTCGCCTACCAAACTCTGCACCGCTCGGCCAGGGTTAAGCCTGGCGAGAAGGCGTTGATCATCGGCGCCAGCGGCGGGATTGGGACGGCCCTGCTGCAGCTGGGAAGGCTAGCAGACCTGAAATTGTATGCCATCGCTTCGAAGAGCAAGCATGCAATCCTGACCGAATACGATGCGACACCGATTGACTACCGCAGCCAGGATTTCGCGGCTGAAATCCAGCAAGCCGAGCCTGGGGGGCTGGACGTGGTGCTGGATGGGATGAACCGGCTCGATGATATCCGGCGCAGCTTGCCGCTCCTGCGCCGCGGCGGGCGGATGGTGAGCTTCGGAGAGCCTGCCAGCCTGCCTGAGCTGTTCCGCATCCTGGCGATCCTGATAAAAGTCAAATTATTACCCAAAGGCATGTCATTCAAGCTGTACGGCACCTCGACCTACTTCCTGGGGGACCGTAAACCTTTCCTGGAGGATTGGGCGACCGTGTTCAGGCTATTGAAAGAAGGAAAAATCAAACCGATTATCTATGCCAGGTTCCCCATCCTGGAGGCAGCCAGAGCGAACCAGCTGCTTGAAAGCGGGCCGGTGGTGGGCAATATAGTTCTGCTTGCCCCTGAATAATCATGTAGAAGGAGTTCGATGCGAACCATCATCCTGGGTATTTTTCTAGTATTGCACGGCCTGGTGCACTTGCTGTACGCCGGGCAGAGCGGGAGGCTGTTCGAGCTGCGCCCCAACATGACTTGGCCTGATGGCGCATGGCTGCTCTCCAAATTCTTCCACGAAAAGACCACGCGACGTCTGGCAACTATCTCACTGGTGCTGGCAGCGCTCGGATTCATCGTGGGCGGAGTGGTGTTGTTCCTGCAGCAAAATTGGTGGCAGCCGATGACGTTGGGGGCGGTTGTTTTTTCCAGTCTGATCTTCCTCCTGTTCTGGGATGGAAGATTCCGGGCGCTGGATGCTCAAGGTGGTATCGGCGTGCTGCTTAACCTGGCAGTATTGGCCGTTGTGCAGATCTTGAGTTAACCTGTCCGAACTATTCATCTCCGCGCCTAGAGTGAAACCCTCTCGGAAACATGAGCATTCCTCCCCCATCCGTGCTATAGTTAAACCAACGCGCCAGCCCGTACGATTATTCAGGACACTACCTCATGAACACATCCCACCTCCTAAAAATCCTGCTCTCCCTCACCCTGCTCCTGTCCATCATCACCGCCTGCCAGACGAATCCGACCGCGACTCCAACACCCATTCCACCCACACATACACCTCTTCCCATCGCCACGGCCACGCAAATACCACCTCTGCCGGTAGAGCCTCTATTCCGTGGCAACCCGGAACGTACTGGTGTCTATGCGCAATCAGGTGATTTCGGCAACTGGAAGTGGTATGCTGGAGCGCCGATCACCGGCTCTCCGGTGCTGGTGGATGGTACCCTTTTTATTGGCACCATGCAAGGCAGGCTATACGCCCTCGATCCGGCCACGCAATCGGTCAAGTGGCAGGCTGATTTACCAGCCCCCATCT
>JAGDMX010000442.1 GCA_017860725.1 Chloroflexota bacterium
CTGCTCCAGGAAATCCTTGACGCACTCCCGCCAACAAGGAGAAAAGATCTCACGCGCGATCATACCTCCAATCCCCGGCGGAAGACGCGTCGAATGAATTCCCTGCAGCGCCGCTCCGAACAATCGCCACTGCCTCTCCGATAGGTTGACCTGGTAACCGTCCCGCCCTTCGACATACGGATACAGGATTAGCTTGTATTCCCCCAGGCTACCCCAGCCTTGCCCACCTGCCGTCTCCAGCGGTGCGATGATCGCCTGAACTCCAACAGCTTTGAGGTGTATCGGCAGGGTCACGCATAGCGGATCAAAATCTCCTTTTCTCAGCTTCAGGAAGTATTGGTTATTATTAGAAGTGACTACACGAAATACCGCCGTGTTCACATCCGCCCCCAGCGGCAGGAAACACAGCTCGCCTACCCTCAATCCGAACTCCTCCTGCAGCCGAGCGATGATCACTGAATCCTGGATATCAGGTCTCTCTAGCATAGATCTCTCAGGTACTTGGAACGGATCGGAGTCTCTTCACCGACGGCGGTGCGTTTGCCACTCTCAAGTTTATCGACGTCAAGACGACCTCCACCGGCGTGCTGATCGCTACCTTCCAGCTGGCCTAGCCTGCCGCCTCCCACGCCTCCCGCAGGTACTCCCGCACCTCGGCATCAATCTCAGCACTGGTACGCAGCTCCAGGTGGTGGGTAAACCGCCCTTTAACCGGCTCCACGATCTCTTTCCAGCGCGGCGAGGGGTGCCGCCGACGCAGCGACAGAGTCAGCACCAGTGGAGCCTGCTTACCACGCAGGTACATGCCCGGCATCCACGCCCAGGCAAACGCCACCCGCCGCCGGAAAGCCACCTGGCTCTTCGTCACGTGGATTTGTGCCGGTCCCTGCGCCAGGATCGCCGCCTGCAATGCCTCGAAGATGCGCCGGGACTCTAATTGCCCGGTAAAGAACTCATCCAGAGTCATGTCCGTATTATAATTCCAGCAATCCAAGATGCAGTAATTTCGTCAACAGGCGGTGTCATCCGCTTGCCAACCCAGGAGCCCCCATGTCCCGAATGATCCCCGCCGCCGAGCGCATCCGCCGCGCCCGCGCTCTGATCCAAAAAGCCCGCGACCTACCCGTCCCCGCCGACGGTGGCAAATACAATCTCTCCTACATCGCCCAGGTCAAGGATTATCTGCGCCAGGCGCGTGACCTGGTCAAATTCATCCCCCTCACCCCTACCGCCACCAAAGAGATGAAAGCCGAAGTCGAGAAAATCTTCGCTGAGGCAGACCAGGCAGACCAGGAGATATTGCACTGATCTTCGTCTGATTTTTGGCATTTAGTTGTGCCATAACTTATTCCTTAATCGTCAAGAATATTTATGACCCCTTCCTCACCAAAAAATGCTGGTACTCGTCCCCGGTTGACTCCTCCACCAGGTTGAACCCTGCCTGCCGGACCCACTCTCGCACCTGCTCCATCTGCGGATAATAATGGTAGCCCGGCTCAACCGCCGATTCACCGTACAATACCGGCAGCCCCATCTCCCTGCCTTTGGTGTAATCTCGCTCGATGACCTCCTCGGCAGCCAGTTCAACCGTGAAATAGCAGTAGCCTCCCGCCTTGATCGCCCGGTAGAGATTACTCATCACCTGCGGCCAATCCTCGGGAAACACACATTCCATGGCGTCCATGCAGATCGCCGCCTCGAATGCTTCTATGAAGTACATCTCCTGCAAGCCTACTTTTTCAATCGGCACATTTGGGTGTTTCGCATGCGCCTGTTCCAGCATGCCCTGTGACTGGTCAACGCCAAAGATACTGCGCCCGCTATCCAGGATCAGGGGCCAGTACTTACCCGTCCCGCAGGCTGCGTCCAGGATCAAACCTCCTGATGGGCAGCGCTCCAGGAGGCGCTGGATGCACATCTGGTGCGTTTCGGCAATTGTAGCGCCCCAGTTATCATCGTAAATCGGCGCCCACAGCCTGTCAAAGCGCACTTCCGCCAGGCGCCGCTTTTCCTTCAGCCACTCTGCCCGATCCATTATTTGATCATCTCCAATGCAAAGGGCGCCCCATGTCCCGGGTAGACCATCTTGACCGCCAATTCCTTCAGCCTATCGGCGCTGGCCCGCGCTGTCGTCGGATCATCCATGATGGTATTAAACCTTGGCTTATCGGTGTTATCCAGCAAATCCCCGCAAAACAGGCTGCCATCATCAGTCAGAATACCGATCGATCCCAGTGAGTGCCCGGGTATTGAGAGTACCCTGCCTTCGCAGCCGTAATCCGAAAGGCGCAGCCCATCCTCGACCAGCACATCGGGCGTAAACCAATCCGCCTGGGGAAACTTCATGAAGATCGGCGCCAGCTTGCGGATAATCACGTTGCCGCTTTTGCGGTTCCAGAACATGTCACCGTGGTCCGCCATCCCCAGGTCACCCTTGTGCATGGCGATCGGTGTCCCGAACTTTTGACGCAGGTAAGCGGCGTTGCCGGTGTGGTCGAAATCGCCGTGGGTGATCACGATTACTCTTAGGTTTCCTGGTCGGCAGCCTGCCGCTTCAAGCTCTTGCTCCAATTCGCCCCGCTGGTTCGAGCTGCCCGTATCGATCAAGATAAAATCACTGTCGGTTTTGATTAGGTAGCAGTTAACCCGGCTGATATGCATTGGCAGCCATAACCGAATCGTGCGGATTTCTTGCGTCATATTTTCTCCTTGATTCAACCCGACTGTTCTTGCGAGCAATCTTCTCGAAACAATCTTTTAGTCGGGCGGGAATCCTTTCCCGCCTTGGTCCTTACTTGTAGGGCGGGAACCCTTTCCCGCCATGGTCTTTACTGGTAAGGCGGGAATCCTTTCTCGCCGTAAAAACGCCAGGTAAGGCTACCCAGCCTTCCAGCTCTTGTAATCATCTAGGGCTTACCCTAACCTCCACCTGGACACCCATCCGCTCCATGTCCCGGAACAGCCGCAACGGTTCGGCCAGGTGACCCATCATCCACAGCCCTGGCTTCCGCCCCGATGCATCGAGGTACTGTAGCAGGTAAGCC
>JAGDMX010000443.1 GCA_017860725.1 Chloroflexota bacterium
AATTTGCGGTAGGGGGATTACCGGAGGAGACACCATTAACACTGCCGACCCAGGTAAATCAAAAGTTATGTGGTAAAAGCCAAGGGGATCGCCGGTTTTTATCTGCGTAGGACCTAAAGTGAATAAGCCACGCTGTGTACAAACCTGGCTTGTCTTCCAGCTATTTCGTGATTCGCCCCCAATGGCAGTCACTCGGCTGACATCATAACCCGGGAGTGTCGAGAGGTCATGAATTTCCACCCACAGAGCAGGCGCCAGCCCCTGGTTGATTAAGGTAAAACGTTCTTCAAGACGATCACCGACGTGTGCCCAGCCATAACGCATCTCTCGCTCAAGATGCAAACCGCTGGCCAAGATACTAGCCCAGATGTAGGCTACCAGCCAGGCACCACCCAGACCTACAAGCAGAACCACCCACACCTTGCTGGGGAGCAATAATTGAAGGATCACCAGCAACGGGATACACGCCAGCCAGAATTTTGCCTGCAATTGGGGTCTTGGATGTCTGTTCACAGCAATTTATTTAATCATATCGTAAACTACAGCGATTTTCGCCGGCAAGCAGGCTGTAGTGATTTACAATACAAATTTTTTCAGCGCATTTATAATCCCTGGATGAGTTATCTTTTGCAAGCCGTCACAAACCAATTGTGTGGAAATTCGGGCATCATTGTTGGTAGCACTGGCAATGTCCACCGCCCATAGTTGGCATCCATCTGACCAGCTTGAGTCATGGTTCCCTGCTACCCGTACTGATTCAGGAATCCGATAGGATCGTCCAGAGTCCCTATCCAGGGAGCACCAGCCTTCGCCTGCATTTCGATCCACGATCGAGTATAAGTTGATGTCAACATGAAACTGTTAATCACATCAAAGCCCAGCCAGCTAGCGCCGGATGCACTCAGAGCAATTTCGGCTAGCAAACGGGTGATTAATTCCGCAGGAAGGTAGAAAAGAAAACCTTCTAATAACCAGGCGGAGGGCTGCCTCAAGTCTAATCCAGCATCGGTAAGGCGATCAAGCCAATGTCCAGTAAGATCAACCGCAATGACATGCCGTTCACAATTAGGCTTTGCGGTATCAGTACTAAGAATCTGATTTTTGTGTTGCATTACCTCTGGCTGATCTAGCTCAAATATCCTGGTTGACTCTGGCCAGCTAAGACGAAAAGCACGTGTATCCAGGCCTGCCGCCATCAATACAACTTGCCGGATACCGGATTGATAGGCAATCCGCTGTAAAAAGTCATCGAAATATCGCGTACGTAGCACAATCGGCAAAACGGCATCCGCTGTACGTTGTTTTATCCACTCCGCTCCAACATCACCTGCCAGGATCTCCGCCCATTGATCGCTAATTAAGCGATCGTTGCGTTTGCTCTCCATCGCTCGGACACTGGCTGTCCAGTATGCGGTTGTGCCTAATAATTGACCGATCTCATCTTTCTGTGGCATTAGATTTACCACGCTCGCTAAATCTGGTTCAAACAAATTCATTATTCCAAATTAATATTATTATAAAATATACCGCATCTATTAATTGAAGCATAAAACCGGAGGTTAACTATGATAGAGGAATTTAAGAAATTCATCATGCGCGGAAATGTGCTCGACCTGGCTGTGGGTATCGTCATCGGTGCAGCGTTCGGCTCGATCGTCAATTCTTTCGTCAACGATATTTTAATGCCCCCCATTGGTCTGCTGCTGGGCGGTGTTGATTTTTCCTCGTTGATGCTTGTATTGAAGGAAGGTACTGTTCCGCCGCCGTATGAAACGGTTGCCATGGCACAGGAAGCCGGCGCGGTGACGATTAATTATGGTGTATTTATTAATACCCTCATCACTTTTCTGATTGTTGCACTCGCCGTCTTCATGCTCGTCAAAGTCATAAACCGATATTATGTGCCCGAGCCTGAAGCACCTGCACCCGCCAAACTAGAGGCGAAGGAGTGCCCCTTCTGCGCCCAGGAGATTTCAATCAAGGCTTCGCGCTGTCCTTATTGTACGTCACAGGTTTAGCCATTCCTTTTTCGAATAGGCAATTTCTGTTGGATTACTAATCTCGAACTGCCCGGTTATAAGTGATAATCACCAGATGCCTCGGGTTGATATAGTATTTCCTTGACCCGCAGCCTTCGTTTTCCGTCAGGAACTTCCCATTCAAAGATGTCCCCTACTTCATAACCCAACATTGCCGTTCCTATGGGTGCAAATACCGACAGTTTCCCCTGTTCTAGGTCAGCATTTTCCGGAAAAACCAGGGTGTAGACTTCTTCCTCTCCGGAATCGAGGTCTACTAGACACACCCTGGAATTCATCGTGACCACATCACTAGGGATATCCTGCGGTGAAACAATCTCCGCCCTATCAATTTCCATTCCCAATCTGTCAAGATATTCGCTGTTCCGGTATTCCGTATACTGAGCTTCTTGAAGAAGTCTTTTCAAGCGGTTAAGATCGAACTCGGTAATCCGGATAGGTTTACCGCCCATATCAATGCCTTTCCAGAAGATCTTCGAACAACTGGATCGGCACAACTGCCGCTCCCACAATCCCCGGACCGGTGTGCACACCCAATACTGGTGCGATACGCAGTATTTCCATGCGGGAAATAATCAATCGACTGGTCAGCTCATTCACCAGAGCATCAGCTTGCATCGCGAAACGCCCGTGCAAGACCGTAGCCCATAGCGGGGTGTTGCCGTAGATAGCATGCAAGTGATCCGCTATTGTCGATAAAGCTCGCGAGACGGTTCGGCTTTTGGCAATGTTATTGTATTTACCATCATAATGATCCACACCGATAATAGGCTTGATGTGGAGCAGCGCTCCAGCGAGTGCCTGAACCCGTCCAATTCTTCCACCCCGGGCCAAATACTCCAAGGTCTCCAAGGTGTATAGCACCTCGGTTTGAGAGCGAATCTTGTTTAGCCTCTCCAAAATATCTTCCAGAACCCAGCCGGCTTTAATCGCAAACGCGGCTGCCAATACTTGGAATCGCTCCCCGCCGGAGAGAGTAAAAGTGTCCCAGACAGTTATATTAG
>JAGDMX010000444.1 GCA_017860725.1 Chloroflexota bacterium
CACGGGCCAGGGCGTCCCGCCGGAAAATTGCAGTTCACCACGAACCCGAGCGATCTCATCGGCGATATCCAGGCTGATTTTATCTTGTGTAAAGGAGCTATTCGCGATACGGACTGTAAACTCATCCGATGCAGCCCGGAAGGTTTCGATCGGGAAAGTGTGGTAATTAGATTTTCCTCGAACGCCATCGAGTATTTGAATGAAGGCATGCGCCTTCTCGCCGAAGATGACTCCAGGGATAACCGCAAAACGGTGGTCTTCGCCAGCATTAACCAGCTTGTAGTACCACCCTTCAAAGAAGGGTGGTTTTCGATTAAAACCGTGATAGAGAGCGGGGTGAAGGGCTTTATAGAGAAAGGATGGCATAATTGTCTTATTATATAATATAATTAAGAAATCTTAACGCAGGAAGGGATTTATCATGGAAGAGAAAAAAGGCCATCCACTAACAGTCGATGAATATATAGAACAGTGTTCAAAAGATGTGCAGCCTATCCTGCAAAAGATCCGGGCAGTGATTCATGAAGCCGCTCCAGACATTAAGGAAAAAATAAGCTATCAGATGCCAGCCTTTTATTTAAAAGGCACTCTGGTCTGGTTTGGTGTTCATAAGAACCATATTGGATTCTATCCAACGGGAGAAGGAATTGAGGCGTTTAAAGAGAAACTATCCGCCTATAAGTGGTCAAAGGGGGCGGTTCAATTTCCTTTGGATAAGCCAATACCCTACGATTTGATCAGCCGGATCGTCAAATACAGGGTTGCAGAGGATCTAAAATAGTCAATCAGGCACCCAGTCGATCAGGAAACCAGACAATCCTTATAATCGAATGGGGCAGATGGGATAGGGGCAGACGTGCAACACCTAATGTGTTGCACACGAGATACAGGGATCGAAAGCCCGCACTACCCGTCCTACGGCGCGATCTAACTCTAAATTTACCCGCTCGGAATTGATATAACGCTTTGCCGCTACAATAAGGGCACGCTCGATCGCCAGCATATTATGCACCGTTGGAATGATGAACTCAGCCTTTGCAATCAGGCCGTCCTTAATTACATAATGGTGGATCAACGGACCGCGCGGCGCTTCCACCAACCCATAACCCTCACCGTCGCGCGGGGTGTGCGGAACGGCCGCCCAACCCTCATCCAGCGGTCCGTCGAGCATTTCGATCGCCCGTTCAATAGCGTAGACCAACTCAATACCCCGGCATAGGTCAAAGAGTAAGATGGCATGCGCCGGGTGACCGAAGGCCTCCCGAAAGCGGGTTAGATAGCCGTCAGCTTGCGGCGTGCCCATCATCCGCGCCAGGTTGATCCGCGCCAAACTGTTGGCGCGCAACACTTCGCCGCCCCAACTCGACACCCCGGCATAGCTGCTCTCGGATTCATGAAAAGTCAAGTAGTGGTTGTACTCGTTAGCCTGGAAACTGTGCCGCATCATACCGTCTGGCCCCATCACGCGCAGCAAGTCGCCGTCGTAAGTCGGATAAGATGCGCCTGTGGCTGCCAGGTAGTAGGCCGGCTGATCGTCTCCCCAGGTGCCAATACGCTCGCGCAGCTCGAATGACATTTCCCAATACAGGTCGAACAGGTCGCAGGCTACTGGTAACGCCTGGATCAATTGTTGGCGCACCTGGGAGGCGGTTTCTGCATCGATCCCACCTGACATACCACCGACGACGGCTTTGACGGGGTGGATGAACTGCCCGCCGGCCGCAGAGATGAGGTCCGTGCCAGATTTGCGCACCCGCAAGGCATGCATGGCGATACGCGTGCGCGCGGTATCGCTAGAGTCGCTCGTTGCACCATCATCGAACAGGCTACTCATGCCCATCCGGTCTGGCATGGTAAAGATGAATAGCGAAGTGGCCTGATTCTGGATAAGCTGGCCAAGCAGCAGCAGCTCGCGAAGCTTATGCGCCAGAGGCGGCGGAACCACACCATAAATGTCTTCCAGCGCTTTGACTGAGGCAACGTGATGGGCGGTGGCGCACACCCCACATATGCGCGGCACGATCACCGGCATCTGATCAGCCGGGATGCCCTGGACGAAGTGCTCGAAGCCGCGCAGCTCGGTGGCCTGGAAACGGGCAGAAAGCACCTCGCCATCGACTTCTTCGATGGACACCTGGGCGTGCCCTTCGATCCGGCTTAGAGGAAAGATCAGTACGGTCATCTTACAACATCTTATCCTTGGAATGCAGTGGACAGTCCATTTCAGCGTAGTCTGAGAATTGGAACAGGAACATTGCATACTGCGGCGAGTGCAGGGCAGCTTCGACCTCGGCAGCAGGAATATCGGTCATGCTGGTAAACACCTTGGTGATGCTGGCGAACCATGCCGCCGATTCTTTTTCGATGAAGGCATTTGACGGGCCACGGCAGCCGACGCACGGGTGTCCCGGCCGGGTGCATAGCGCTCTACAGCCTCCACGAGTCGAGGTCCCAATACACAGATAACCCTGGTTTACCAGGCACAGCTCGGGCAGCACATTCCCTTTCATGAAACCCGTCAGATGCTGAGGACGGATTTCGCGATCCTTACGCCGCCCACATTCCTGGCAGACGCTGCTACCCGGCTTAAAATCAGGCGCCTCGCCTAAGACAGCCATGAACAGCTCGGGAGTCGGCGGGCAGCCGGGTAGATAACGGTCGATAGACACAAACACATCGACCGGGTGCGACTTGGGCAGCATGCGCGGCACGTGGCGACGCTCGGAATCGGCCAGAAAAAGCTCACGTACTTCATCGCGGTCGCCCAGGTGAGCGACTCCGCCAGAGATGGCGCAGGTGCCTACCGCCACTACTTCCCTGGCCTTGCGTACCGACTTGCGCAAGTGGTGCAGGTCTTCTTCGCTGCGTACGCTGCCGCTGACCAGAAGTACATCCACCTCCGGTAGGTCGTGAGTCGAGATTACCAGCGGCATGTACGCCAAACGGTAGCGATCAATCCAATCCTCGCTATTGAGCAGCGCAACTTCACATCCGGCGCAGCTCGAGAGCTGTAACACTGCAAACTTCTTCATAA
>JAGDMX010000445.1 GCA_017860725.1 Chloroflexota bacterium
AGTAACCTTTGGCTACTAACAAGTCGTAATAGGCTTGATTGACCTGCTGCAATCTTTCCAGCCGTCCGACATCCATCCAAACCTTCAAGGGTAAGCGCTCGCTCAGGCGGATCAGGTCGTTGATCACAGACCAGGGGAAGAAAGCCCCCGATTGGCTAAGAATATAGCCAAAGATCTGCGGCAGGCGCATGCCCGTGTACATCGCCATCAACCCGCCCATGGAGGCACCCATCACGCCATAGGCGCCCGGCGACTGCGTAGGATCCAAAAGATTCAAATGCTCCTGAGCCAGCGGTAGGAGCTCATTTCGTACGAAGGCTATCGTGGCATCATTGCAGTGATACTCGGTCAGGCGCAGTGGACCGCCATTGGCTACCAGCGCGGCTGCAATCGGGCGAATGCGCTTCTGGTCGATCAGGTTATCCAGAATGGTCAACAAGCGTGCCTGGCGCAGGTAATCCGTCCCATCGTACACTACCAACAGCGGGCACGGCTCATCGACTGGCGGCTGGTATAAGACAACCTGGCGCGAACGCTGATTGACCGGCAGCTTATGCCACGTGACTGACCCGCGCGGTAGGGAGACGCGTCGGCTGATCAGTGGAGTTGGTGCGGCTCCTGGCATGTAGAAATAATTATTGAATTTATCAAAACCGTTTGAAACCTTGCGCGGGTTGCCGGGATCTAGCACGTGCTCCCTATCCTGGCGGTAAGCATATTCTATATACGCATCGGAAGGC
Source organism: Chloroflexota bacterium (assembly GCA_017860725.1). Classification (GTDB taxonomy): domain Bacteria; phylum Chloroflexota; class Anaerolineae; order Anaerolineales; family UBA4823; genus CTSoil-045. The sequence goes on from JAGDMX010000445.1 coordinate 741, forward strand.
AGCCGAATCTCACAGGTCCAGTTCTCTGCGGTTTTCTGCTCAAATGTGGGCGAATCGGCGGGATTCCAGCGGTTGAAATCGCCGATCAGCAGTGGAGCTTCAGCGCCTTGCCAGACGAAAGTCGCCGTGTCTCCAGTGATGTAAGGAGTGCGGATCACGGTTCCAATTGTATCACCAGGCTGCTGTTGCCCGGCAGGCTGGCGAGCGGCGTATAACCCTCAAAACCACCCTTGGCGTTGGCAGTCAAACCGGCAGGGTCACCTTGACCCAGGATTGTCGATCCTCGATACTCCCCGCTCAACGGCCCCTGCGCCAGCGACAAGCTATAATCGGAAACCACCTGCTCTCCCAAGTTAATTACTACCAGCACTACCTCCGCGCCGCGCATGCGCAGCAGGCTGTAAACACTTGAGCTGGTCGCACTGACCGGGTACGTATCCCCCTGAAGCAAGGAGGGGTGAGTATTACGCAAGTGGATCAGCTCGATGTAATAATTAAGCAGCGAATCAACGGACTGAGCTTCGGCAGTGACATTCACGGTGGGGTAATCGGCATTCACTTCGATCCACGGCGTGCCGGTGGTAAAACCGGCATTCGCCTCAGCCGACCACTGCATCGGGGTACGCTTGTACTCATCTTTGCCGCCACCGGTCATGCCGATCTCTTCGCCGTAGTAGATAAAAGGTACGCCTGGGCCGGTCAACAGCAAGGTAGCCGCGTTTTTAGCTTTGGCGAGATTGCCATTTAATTCGGTCATCACCCGGACCTGGTCGTGATTGGTCAGGAAGGGGGCGTACTGGTTGGCAGGGAACAATTTCAGGGTGAATTTTAACTGGTCGTTGACCCTCATGGCATCACCGGCAGCCGTGCTGGACATATATGCCCCGGCCAGCTCGAAATCGAAGGCCATATCCAGGTCGCCGTCCTTTACATAACCGGCCACGGCGAAATTACTGGTCCACACCTCACCGAGCATCAGGCATTCCGGGTTGAGCGCCTTGCAGCCCTGGGTAAGCTGGTTGAAATATGCCTGAGTCGATTCGGTCTCCGCCTGCTTTTCGCTCTCTTCGATAATGTAACGTGCTCCATCCAAGCGGAAACCATCCACACCAACCTCCTCAATCCAAAAGCGCATCACGTCGTTCATCACAGCGACCACCTCTGGGTTGTTGTAGTTCAAGTCGGGCATCCCCTCCCAAAAGACATGGTAATAATAGCCACCCTGCGGACCCTCTTGCCAGACGCTCTGCCCCCAAGGCCCGGCATATTCCGGCTTGGTATCTGACCAGATGTACCAGTCGCGATAGGGATCGCCGGGCTTGAGCGCCCCCTGGAACCAGGGGTGATCTACCGAAGTATGGTTGAGTGGCCAGTCGATAATGACACGGATCCCGCGCAGGTGTGCCTGCTCCAGAAAGTTTTTAAAATCATCCAATGTGCCGTAGTCCGGGTTAACCGTCATGTAATCGGTGACATCGTAGCCATGATAGCTGGCAGCCGGGAAGATTGGCATTAACCAGATGCCGCTGATCCCCAGGTCGCTGGTGGTCGCCGGATCGCCGTCGTTGAGGTAATCAAGTTTTTCAATCAGGCCGTTGAAATCGCCATTGCCGTCCCCGTCGCTATCGTAGAAAGAGCGCACAAAAATCTCATAAAAGACACTCTCATTCCACCATGGGAAGCTGACCGGCTGCGGAGTGGGTGTGGCAGGCGGCTCGGTCGGGGGAACCGATGTCGGTGGCAGCGTGGGTAGCTCGGTTGGTGCAGGTATAGGGGTTGCGGTTGGGTCTGACGTCGCCACCTCTCCGCAAGCGGACAGGATCAGGATAGCCAGCAGGCTTAAGACGAACAAGGGAAGTATTTTCTGGGACATATAACCATACCTTTCTAGTTCAACCTCTATCCCCATCCAGGTGAGCCTGGATGGGGATAGAGGCGGTTATCCCTCCACTATCGCGCCGGTCCTGGCGGGCAAAGCTACCCAGGTACTGCCAGCTTGCTGCTGCAAAGTACAACCCGATTGCGTAGCCAGGCGGATGGCATGCCATTCTCCCGGCAGGCTGATCGGACGAGGAGTCTCAGCCAGGTTGATGACCGTCGCAGTACGCTCGCCGGGGACCAGGCGGGCGTATGCGATGGCGCTCTCGTCTACAAATAACGTCTGGCATGCGCCACGCCGCAGACTGGCTTTGCGGTTGCGTAAGGCGACCAGATCACGGTAGAAGGCCAACAGCTCGGCATTCTGGGCGTCGCCCCACAGCATCGGCAAGCGCGATTCCTCCGGCAGGCCGCGA
>JAGDMX010000010.1 GCA_017860725.1 Chloroflexota bacterium
CATATACTGGGTGGTCAGGTCGCTAAATTCTTCTGGCGACACTGGCTCTGGCTGGCAATTCATTTGTAAGTAGCCGGCGAGCGCTGCGTCATCAACGCTCCCGTTGTCTTTCAAGACTTGCATGATCGCGCAGTGATTCAAGAACGAGAAATGGTTGGCATTGGCTAGATCGACCCGGTAGTTGGGATGGCTCTGGATAGCGGCATGCTGCCTGGCCTGGGCATGTCCCCAACCGGGATTCGACGATTCCAGGGTATTCCATTCCTGTGCAATTACCATACTCGGGATCTTGATCCTGGCCATTTCAGCAAAGTATAGAAACTGATTCGACCCATCGATTGTGACGATCGCCTTCACGCGTGGATCGGGCGGGAGGGGGTCGCAAGCTTCGGGCGGGAACTTGTTTGGATCAAAGCCCATCATGTCACAAACCTGGTCGTCTCCGCCTGCTAACGCCAGGGCAGCCCCTCCGCCCACAGAATGCCCTGCAACGGCAATCTGATTCGGCCGGACGGTACCGTACAGCAGGCTGCCGGATTGCTGCGAATCTGCAACCAGCCGGGTCATCAGGTATTGGACGTCCCTGACTCGGTTGGCGTAGATCCCGAACGTATATTCCTCCATGGTTGGATAATACACTGGTTCTGGTGTCATCTCCTCCGTAATTTTGATTTTCTCGTCATAATTGGTCGGGATTGCGACCACAAAGCCGTGGCTGGCCAGGCGCGTCCCAATTTGAATAAATAGGGATGAACTTTCGCCTTGACCCGGGGACAAAATGACCAGCGGGAAGGGGCTATCCTTCGAAGCAGCCACTTCCTGGTATGCCGGATCGATGCCATAGGCCTCAAGATCGGTCGAAGAGGCATCCGGATAGACTATTGGTAGGATATGAGTCGTTATTGGGTAGACAGCGGGCGGCATCGGGTTTCCGTTGTTATCGGGGTCGGCCGGGTACCAGATAAAGGTCTGGATAGGCCGGGAACCCCCGGCGAAGTCGCTCCGGGTGCTGTCATAGTACGTATTCGTCACAAACCCGACCTTGTAAGGTCCGGTCTGATCCGCCGGCCCGCTGGCGATCTCCTGGTCAGTCAGGCGGATTATGATCGCGGCTGCGACAATTGCCACGATGAACAATGTGGTGATGATCCATTTCGTTTTCATTTTGAGCCTCCTTACGGTTCATTGGGAAAATCAAGAACTCTGTCTCTAATATAAAAGAAAAACTCCTCGGGCGCATCCATCCGCCGAGGAGTTGCAGAGTATCCGTTGGATTGTAATTTTTTCTTATACCAAAGTATTATTGCCTATACTAAAGTAGAAAACTCGATTTACAGAGAAACGATTTTATGTTTGATCGCATAAGCGGTGGCTTCTGCACGGCTGGAAACCTGCAGCTTGGAGAGGATACTGCTGATATGGGCTTTCACGGTGGCGAGGCTGATAACCATAGCCTCAGCGATTTGCTGGTTGCTTTGTCCCTGCACGACCAGGTTCAATACTTCCAGCTCGCGTTCCGTCAGGTCAAACAAAGGCTGTTTCGTTGGACGAGTTGCTTGAATCAGCACCCTGGCAGCTTCTGGGGAAAGCGTTGAGCGACCTGAAACCGCGTCGCGGATGGCTTTTGCTAGCTCTTCGGCAGTCACGTTCTTGAGCAAGTAGCTAATGGCTCCTGCTGCCAGTACACCTTGCACAAGCTGCTCATCTTCGAAGCTGGTCATGGCGATGATTTTAATCTCTGGGTAGTCAGCCAGAATTGCCCGTGTTGCCGCGATGCCGTCCATCTCCGGCATCATCAAGTCCATCAAGATCACATCCGGTTTCTTTCGATGGCAAAGAGCGAGAGCTTCCAGGCCATTTCTGGCTTCGCCCACCAGCTCCAAATCCTCATAGGCTTTCAGAAAAGTGGCCAGCCCACTGCGCACCACATTGTGGTCATCCACTAACATTACCTGGATTCTTTGGAGGGTATTCATAGGTTCAATCCTTCCCAGCTGCTCTCCAGTCCAGCTCAACGGTTGTGCCCTGGCCTGGCTGGCTTTCAATCCTCAAGTTGGCTCCAATTGAATTTGCCCGCTCGCGCATAATCGCGATTCCCATGTGGCCCGGGGGAAGCGAGTCGAGGTCAAAACCAAGCCCGTCATCATTGATACGCAAGCTAAGTTGACCGGGCTGACATTCCAGATGAAGTTCAACTTGCCGGGCGCCCGAGTGTTTGGCGATATTATTCAACGCCTCCTGGGCAACCCGGTAAAATACAAGCTTGACTTCCTGGGACAGTTCGCAATCTCCCTGGATAACCAGGGAAACCGGTACACGCACGCGGCCGATAAATGCATCGGCCAGTTGGGTGAGCAGAGATTTGAGATCAGGCCGCTCCAAAGATTCGGGCCGCATCTCCAACAGCAAGGTTCTCATCTCTGCCAGCGCGCCGCGCGTCAATTGGCGCAGCTCTTCCAGGTTCCGCATTCCTTCTTCGGGACTGCGCTTCCAGATGCTGGGGGTTACATCGGCGATGAGAGTGGCAGAAAAAAGCGTCTGAGTGACCGCATCGTGCAGCTCACGCGCCAGGCGGTGCCGCTCTGTCGTAATGGCCGCCTGTTCTGCCTGTTCATATAAGCGCGCATTCTCCATCGCCACACCTACTTGCTTACCAATCGAGCTCAGCAGGGATAATTCCTCGGGAGATAATTGGCCTGCTTCATGCTTACCCAGGATAAAGAAACCCAGTTCGCGTCCCTTCGTCGAGAGCGGAACATAGACGAGCCATTGGAAATCGACCAGTGATAACTGGTTCTTTAGTTTTTCATCCAGGAAATCTTCAATGCCAAAAGTGATAACTTCTTTCGGGTAAACTGCCGGGGTCCCATGGCCTGCCAGCGCGTATCTGTTCACCAGATCTATAGCGGTGGCTGGCTCGATGCCTCGCTGAGCCATCAGGAGGGGTGTAGTTGGATGCGGTTCAAGCTTGATGGCAACACCAGCGTCAAAGCCCATCTGCTCGACCGTATTATTGAGTGCGTCCTCCAGGATCTCATGAATATCCAATGAATGGCTGGCGACCGAGATGATCGAGTTCAAGATCGCCAGCTCTCGGGTGCGGTCGGCGACTTTTTTCTCGAGTGAAGAATAGGAGTCATCCAGTTCTGCCGACATCAGGTTGAATTGGTCGGCAAGGGTCTCAATTTCGTCACCCGTTTTAACCTCAATCCGCTGATTAAACTGACCTGCAGTCACCTGCTCGGCGGCCTGGATTAGCTTCTGGATCGGGTCCGTGATGTACTTGACACCATAGGCGGTCACCAGCACCGGAACGATCACACCCAACGCCAGCAGGATTAACAGGAGCTGCCGGTAAGCCAATGAAGGCTCCATGATAGCGGCCAGGCCTTCCTCTTTGATGAGAAGCCAACGCATTCTATCATCGACCACATTGTTCATCGGATAATAACTGATCACCATATCCTCAGTCCCTTTGTGGAACCGGTTGCTCGTTTCTTGACCCTGAAGAAGCTGTAGAATGTAGGCTTCTGTGGATAAGCCTGTACCAATTTGGGATGGATCGGGGGAAAAAACGATGCGTAGATTCCCGTCCACAATATACACATTCGGGCCTAGATCTAAACTGATTAATGTTTCGTAGAGAACACTGTTTTCAGTTGGTTCGATTTTAAAGCAATAATAGCCTGCTCCTACGAATTCCCTTTGGGTGTTGTGCATTGGCCAGGTGGCGCAAACAATTTCTTTCTCGTTTGGACCGATGGTTCGAATATCTGTGATGGGACATGCGCCCGGAGGATTGTTGACCAGATAACGAAAATGGGGCGTGTCAGACCAGTCCTGTCCAATCAGCTCGGGTTGCGGGGGCTGGGTTTTAAATACCTTTCCCTGCTGATCTAGAAAATAAATCCCCCCATCAAATATATCTAAGCTCTGCGCCTGGTCAAGGATATTCTGGGCCCGGACTTCGGGTGGCTTTTCATAGTCAATATCGATGGTAAGAATGACTGGACGTATGACCGCATTGATCAGGTTCGCTATCGGCGCGTAAGCCTCCACTGCTTTCGATTGTGCAATCGCCCAATCCTGCTTGAGCGCCAGATCTCCGAGTACTTGTTGGTAAGAGTAAAAAGTAAACCAGGCTACCGCAGAAAGGATAATCACTGTAGGCACAAAAGACCAGGCGATAATTTTGGTCCGCAGGCTTTTCCACCAGCTTTTTTTCTTGCTTAGTCCAGTGTTAGCGTTTTGTAAGGGAGCAGAGGCATTGTGCAATTCGTCCTCCTTTCCAAGGTACTAAATGGGGGGTTCCTCTTATATATATCCTAGCATAATTTTTGCTCCAGCGTTACTACGACTTTCAACCCTGTCCAGACATCCCGGTTTTACCAATTCATATTCACAAATGGATGGGCTCCCACCTCCCGGGCGACACTTCTGGATCAGAGTACATGTGCTTGCAAGGATGAAGTATTCTTTTACATAAACCAGAGCACCCCTTAACACTGAGCACCTGATGGTTGACCTGTGTCGACTTACGTTGATTGACATTGGCAAGCTGATCAATTATTCTATCGAGTACATTGGAATTAATATATCTCAGGTGGGTAAAACCATGGTTTTATTGAGTGAGGTCGGTAGTCACCTTCATGGAAATGCCAACTATGGGTAATTAAAATAAGAGACCCCCAGCTTAGGGGGTTAGTGAGCGTGGAAGGACTCGAACCTTCAACCAATGGCTTAAAAGGCCACTGCTCTGCCATTGAGCTACACGCCCGGACAGGGTGCATTCTATCATGTGACTCGGGCCGCGTCAACGCAATTCATTCGCCTGAGGGGTTCCTGCGCGCCCTTGACTTTTCACCCCAGGCTGGGTAACATGAGCTGTGAAGGAGAACTGTATGGCAGACATATCGAAGCTCAGTGAAGCGACTTTCCAGAGTGAAGTGATTGATTCGGGGATGCCTGTGCTGGTGGATTTCACTGCTGTCTGGTGTGGTCCCTGCAAGATGCTGGACCCGATCGTCAAGCAGTTAGCCCAGGAGTGGGAAGGTAAGGTTAAGGTGGTTAAGCTGGATGTTGATGATAATCCACAGATGACCATCGACTATAACATAATGGGCGTCCCAACTTTAATATTATTCAAGGGTGGTAAACCGGTAGAGCGGTTGTCTGGCTACCAGCCAAAAGATCGACTGGTTAAAAAATTTAGTCCCCACTTGTAATCGTAATTTCTATCTATAAACTACGCCTGGTAAGAGCATTGCCAGGCGTTTTATATATTACAAAACAGGGTGGGTTTATCTAGATATTCTGGTATAATTCGCTATTGTAACTAGTTGCAATAAAGAGAGATTACATGAGCGAAAATTTGCAATGTACAGATACCTTGCATTCCCGTGGCTTCAGGGTCACGCCCCAACGGATGGTGATTTTGCGTATTCTCCAAGAAGCGGATACTCACCTCAACCCGACGGAAGTGTACCAGCGCGCTCAGCACGCTATGCCCGGTCTCACCGAAGCCACGGTTTACCGCACCCTGGCTTTCCTGACGGATCAAGGGATGGTCCTGGCTGCCCATATTGGCAGTGGGCAGCTTGTCTATGAGATAGCTGGTCATGCTCATCACCACCTGATCTGCCGGGCATGCGGGTATACCCTGGAAATAGAACACGAACTGCTGGCCGAGCTTTACCGCCTATTTAAGGTTAGTACGGGCTACCAGATCGACAGTTTGCACACTACTTTTTTCGGCTTATGCCCGGAGTGCCAGGCTCCAGAATTAAACAATGTTGCTTAGGAGGTATTGATGCTGTATGCGCCTGTCCCTTCACCGGAACCCATGCATATACCGGATGGGTTTCTATCGGTCACGGTATCCGTGATCCTGTGGGGTATCTCCATTATTGTCATAGCTTATGCTCTGAAACGAGTCAATGCTGACCTGGGCGAACGTCAGATACCGTTGATGGGTGTTCTGGCAGCGGCGATCTTCGCCGGGCAGATGTTGAACTTTACGGTTGCTGGCGGAACCTCCGGGCACTTGATGGGCGCCGCCATTGCCACCATTCTGCTTGGTCCGTGGGCGGCTGTGTTGGTGATGACCACTGTCATCTCCATTCAGGCGCTAATCTTCCAGGATGGAGGTATGCTGGCTTTAGGGGCTAACATTTTCAATATGGCGGTAATCGGGGTGGCAGTATCGTATGTTGCTTATACAACAATTGTCTCCCTGACCAGCAACAGGAAATGGGGCGTTTTCATGGGCGGGTTTCTGTCTGCCTGGTCGTCGATCGTGGTCACTTCCCTGGCGGTTGCCTTGCAGCTCGCCCTCTCGGGCACCTCACCCGCTAATCTCGCCGTCCCTGCGATGGCCGCCATTCATGCAATCATTGGGATTGGAGAAGGCTTGATCACAGTCGGTGCATTAGCTCTGGTGTATTCTACGCGCCCTGATCTGTTGAAATTGGGTCAAGCAGGACCCAAAGGGGGAAAATTGGTTTGGGTGATCGGCCTGCTTCTGGCAATTGGTCTTGCAATCCTCTCCCCTCTGGCTTCGGCTAATCCGGATGGTTTGGAGCGGGTCGCAGAACAAAAAGGCTTTCTGGGTATTGCCAAAGGTCCGATATATGAAGTCATTCCGGATTATGTTCTCCCCGGAATTTCTAACGAGGCACTGGCCACCATCCTGGCGGGGGTGCTGGGTGTGATCATTGTGTTTGGTGTGGCTCTCGCTGTCGCATACATGCGTCGCAGCCGTCAGGTGTCCGGTGACTGAGGATGCACATCCATTTTCTCGATCCGTATCAGCCTCGGCTTAGCCCGGTGCACCGCTTGGATCCACGGGTGAAATTTGTCCTGGCAGTTGCCTTTATCCTGACAACAGCGATTACGCCGCCAGGCGCCTGGCCGGTTTATATCCTGTTGCTGGCAATCGTATTGGCGGTAGAGATTTTATCCGATTTGGGAGTGGGCTATGTGCTGCGGCGTTCGATGCTGGCGATACCGTTTGTGCTGGCTGCTTTTCCGGTGATTTTCACCTTGGAGGGGCTGACGGTATTTAGCCTGGATATTGGACCTTGGATGCTGACTGCTTCCCAACCCGGGTTGGAACGTTTTATCAGCATCGCCCTCAAGTCGTGGATTTCGGTTCAGGCAGCGATTATCCTTGCTGGCAGCACCCCGTTCCCAGACTTGCTGGTTGCCATGCGAGCCGTGAAGGTGCCGCGCTTACTGGTCGCTATCTTTGGATTAATGTGGCGCTACCTTTTCGTGATGGTGGATGAAGCCATGCGGTTATTAAGAGCGCGTGCTGCCCGCAGTGGACATGCAGATCGATCCGATTTGAAGCCGGGTGGAAAACTTGTCTGGCGGGGGCGAATGGCGGGTGGGATGGCCGGCAGCCTATTCTTGCGAGCTTTCGAACGCTCTGACCGGATCTACATGGCCATGGCGGCGCGCGGCTATAACGGCGAAGTGCATTCCTTCGCCCTACCGAGCCTTTCCCCCGCAAATTGGCTAGTGCTCGGTTTGAGCCTAGCGGTGTTGCTGATATTGCTGATTATCAGTATTCTTATATTTGGATAAAGCCTGTATGTATTCCTCGATCGAAGTTGAAAAACTTTCGTATTCTTATCCGGATGGTCACGTGGCGTTGCGTGAGGTTTCTCTAAACATCTCTCCGTGCGAAAAAGTTGCTTTGGTTGGGCCAAATGGCGCCGGTAAGTCGACCTTAATACTGAACTTGAATGGCATCCTGCGCGGCCAGGGTAAGATTTCCGTTGCTGGTTTAGAACTGAATGAAAAAAATCTGGGCCGTGTGCGAGCCTGTGTCGGTCTGGTATTCCAGTCGCCGGATGACCAGCTTTTTTCCCCCACCGTTTTCGAAGATGTCGCCTTTGGACCGCTATACCAAGGATATCCTGAGGTCGAGGTCCGTCAGCGAGTTAAGGAAGCATTGGCGGTAGTTGGGATGAGCGACTATGTTGGGCGTGTTTCACACCACCTGAGCGTAGGCGAGAAGAAGCGCATCGCAATTGCCACTGTGCTTTCAATGAAACCAGAGTTGCTGGTGTTAGATGAGCCAACTGCCGGCCTGGATCCCCGCGCCCGCCGGTCTCTAATTAACCTGCTACGCGAGCTACCGATCACGATGCTGATCTCAACACATGATATGCTGATGGTGCGCGAGCTATTCCCGCGCATGGTGATTATGGATGAAGGCTACATCGTTGCCGATGGCGAAACACTAGAGCTGATGGAAAATGAAGCGCTGCTAAGCGCCCACGGATTGGAAAAACCTTAAGGTTTAGAAATCGGGCGGATCAACATCCGCCCGATTTCTAAACTCCTTTTAGTCAGCCACAGGAACCGCACTTGGCAGGACGCTTGCCTGCATCCCTGCCGCAGAGCGTAATTGCTCGGCTTTATTGGTCTGTTCCCAGGGCAGGTTTAAGTCGTCGCGCCCGAAGTGTCCGTATGTCGCTGTTTGGCGGAAGATTGGCCTGCGCAGATCGAGGTTGTGAATGATCGCTCCTGGTCGCAGATCAAAGTTTTCCTGGATCAGTCGGGAAATTTCAGTATCCGGGATGTGCCCGGTGCCGAATGTTTCCACGTTAATGCTGAGCGGGTGGGCAATTCCAATGGCGTAAGCCACTTGAATCTCGCAGCGCGAGGCGAGGCCTGCTGCAACGATATTTTTAGCTGCCCAGCGGGCTGCATAGGCGGCCGAGCGGTCGACTTTGGTCGGATCCTTACCGCTGAATGCACCGCCGCCGTGCCGCCCCATGCCTCCATAGGAATCGACGATGATTTTGCGCCCGGTTACGCCAGCATCGCCCTGCGGGCCACCGATCACGAATCGACCGGTGGGATTGACGTAAATTTTCAAGCGGTTATCGACCATTTCGGGGGGTAAGACGGGCATAATGATGTGCTTGATCACCGCTGCACGGATCTCTTCCTGTGAGATTTCCGGGGCATGCTGCGTGCTTACCAGCACGGTATCCACTCGCAGGGGGCGACCATAGCTGTATTCCACAGTTACCTGTGATTTCCCGTCCGGGCGCAGCCAGGGCAGGGTGCCATTTTTTCGTACCACAGAGAGCTGTCGAGTTAGTTTGTGAGCCAGGTAAATCGGCATGGGCATCAGGACAGGTGTTTCGTCACAGGCATAGCCAAACATCATGCCCTGGTCGCCGGCTCCCACCGCTTCCACCTCGGCTTCACTCATCTCACCGGTTTTTGCTTCCAGTGCCTTGTTCACGCCCAGGGCGATGTCGCCGGACTGCTTGGAAACTGCGATTAGCACGCCGCAGGTATTGCCATCCAAACCTTTGGCGCTATCGTCATAGCCGATCTCGGTGATCACCCGGCGAACCAGCTCGTCGATGTTGATCTGGGCGTGTGTGGTAATCTCACCTAACAGCATGACAAAGCCGGTCTTGGCGGCTGTCTCACAAGCTACCCGAGAGTAAGGGTCCTGCTCAAGGCAGGCATCCAGCACGGCGTCACTGATCTGGTCGCAAATTTTATCTGGGTGACCCTCGGTGACCGACTCGGACGTAAATAGATGGTGAGCCGAGTTCATAAAAGTTGTCTTCATACAAACCTCCAAAATAAAAATGCCCCTTCGGGAAGCATCGAAAGGGCAATACAGGACAGGCAAGAGCCCTCTCATCTTCCAGAATCTCCGTTCTACCAGAACACGTCTGCCGGAATTGGCACCTTCGGGTTTCCCCGGGTTGCCGAGGCTTCATCGGGCCGGTCCCTCCGCCTCTCTGGATAAGAGTGCCGCTTAGGGGCTATAGATTTTTCGAAAATGATATTACCATGTTGCCGGTTGGCTGTCAACCAACCTTTGGTTTGTTTAATAGCTACTTAACTACGCAATATGCAGGAGAATGGGGGATTAAACAAGCAGGCTGATCAAATAATAACCGAGAACAGCCGCCCATAACCACGAGTCAATCCGATCGAAGACACCTCCATGCCCGGGCAGTAATGTGCCGGTGTCTTTTACTCCAAACTGACGTTTGATCATGCTCTCGCCCAGGTCGCCCAGGGTAGTCAGTGTGCTCAACACCAATCCCAGCAGCGCGCCTAATAGGGGAGTGATAGCAGTACCCGTACCCAGGTAGGCCTGTATACCGGCGGCTATCAAGGCCCCACCCAAGGTGCCAAATATGACCCCGGCAATGTAGCCTTCCCAAGATTTCTTCGGGCTGAGACGCGGCGCCATTTTGTGCCGTCCGATCTGGCTGCCCACCATATAAGCGGCCGAATCAGCCAGCCAGGCGGAGGGCAGAACTATCAGCATCCACCACAAGCCATCTTCCAGGTTGCGCAGCGAGATCAAGTAAGCGCCGATCCAGCCCAGGTAAAAGGCGCCGCCAACTGTTACGCCAAACTCTGTCCCCGCTTGGTTTTCACCCCGCTCGTAAGCCAGCAGGTGCCATGCCATGGCCGCGAGAATAATCAAACTGATTATCAGGGGACTGCTCTGGAAGCCGTTCACTTGCCGGCCTAGGCCAAATAGAATTGCCCCTCCGACTACAATAATTGTTGCTGGTTTCAGACCGCCTGTATTAAATACCTGGCAATATTCCCAACAAGCCAATCCCAGGATCAGGATCACGAGAGCTGCAAAAGCCCAGCCTCCCAGCCAGATGAAGGCCAGGCCAATGGGCAACAAGATCAGCGCAACCAGGGTGCGTTTAAGCATGCTGGGCGAGATCCCCCTCAGTTTCGGAAACATGCCCGTAGCGTCTTTCGCGATGGCTGAATTCTTCTAATGCCAGACGGAATTGTTCTTTATCGAAATCCGGCCAGTAGGTCGGTGTAAAATACCATTCACTGTACGCCCCCTGCCAGATCAGGAAGTTGCTGCCACGTAGCTCTCCCGAGGTGCGGATGATCATATCGGGATCTGGGACGCCCGCTGTGAAAAGATACTGGCTGACCATTTCATCGGTCACATTTTCCGGCTGAACACCGTCCTTGATCATGTGTTGGATGGCATAAACAATCTCGTCTCGCCCGCCATAATTAAAGGCGACATTCAACACCAGGCGATTGTTTTCGCGGGTGTACTCAATTGCGTGGAGAACTTTCTTTTGAAGGGTTGGGTCGAGGCGATCCAGTCTTCCAATGTGATGGAGCTGTACTCCCTGATCGGACAATTCCTGAAGCTCGCGGTCAATGACGTCCTCGAGGATATGCAGCAGCCCCTGCACTTCTTCCTGAGGGCGGCCCCAGTTTTCGGTGGAGAAGGCATAGATGGTGAGATAATGAACACCAAATTCGATGCAGGCTTCGATGATCCGCCGGAGGTTTTCCGTACCAGCGCGATGGCCTGCCAGGCGGGGGAGTCCACGTGCAAGCGCCCAACGTCCATTGCCATCCATAATGATAGCGACATGGGTGGGGATATGTTCTGGCAGACCCGCAGGATTTGTAGGCTCCATTCGCTCAATGCTCCAGAATCTCTTCTTCTTTATTTTCCCCGATCGTATTAATTTCAGCAATATATCGATCGGTGATCTTCTGGAGCTCTTCTTCGCCTTTCTTTAGATCATCCTCTGAAATCATTTTTTCCTGCTCGAACTCTCGCAGGTCTTTGATGCTGTCGCGGCGGATATTTCGGGCGGCAACTCGGGCTTCCTCCAATCGGCTATGCACCAGTTTAACCAGGTCCCGCCGGCGCTCCTCGGTCAAAGGTGGTAATACCAGGCGTATCGCTTTGCCATCATTGTTGGGATTTAATCCCAGTTCAGAAGCTTGAATGCCGCGCTCAATAGCTTTGATCGAAGATGCATCGAACGGTTTAATCAGTAAAGAGCGTGGATCGGGTACGCTGATACTGGCCAGTTGGACGAGTGGCGTTTGCATTCCATAATACTCGATCGGCAGTCGTTCAACCAGGCCTGGGTGAGCTCGCCCGGTGCGAATACCTGCCAGGTCTTCCTCTAATGCCTGGATTGCACTCTTCATGCGGATTTCAGTCTCTTTATAGACTTCTTTTAGCATACATGCCTCCATAACACCCCATGCCCGGCATAGGGTTCCAGAAGTACTCGCCTATAGGATACTCGAAAATGTGGAGAGAGAAAAGGGTCAAAATTTAATTCGGGATCTATCCATATACCAGGGTGCCGACCGGCTCTCCATATAAAGCATCTCGCAATGCGGTAGGTGACCAGAGATTCAACACCAAGATGGGGAGATCGTTATCCATGCACAATGAGATTGCGGTGCTGTCCATGACTTCCAACCGCCGATTGATGGTTTCCATAAAAGTCAGGGTTTCGAAGCGCTTGGCATCCGGATTCTTCATGGGATCCGAGTCATATACCCCATCGACTTTGGTGGCTTTAATCAGCACATCTGCGCCAATTTCCATGGCGCGCAGCGCAGCGGCCGTGTCGGTGGAGAAATAGGGATTGCCCGTACCTCCACCCAGGATGACAACCCGCCCCTTTTCCATGTGGCGGATAGCTCGCCGGCGGATATACGGTTCAGCGACGGCGTGCATTTCGACCGCCGATTGTACCCGGGTATACAATCCAATGCGCTCCATGGCATCCATTAATGCCATGGCGTTCATTACTGTGGCTAGCATGCCCATATAATCCGCAGTCGCCCGATCCATGCCACGCTCCAATCCCTGTTTACCGCGCCACAGGTTTCCCGCGCCAATGACAATGGCTACATCCACACCCAACTCGTGAACTTCTTTTACTCGTTCGGCAATATCCTCCGCCTGATCGGGATCGATGCCAAAACCACTGGCTCCTGCCAGTGATTCTCCGCTTAATTTCAGCAAGATACGGCGATATTTCAGCTCTTTGCTCATAGGATTTATCCTCCAGGGTTAGAAAAAAGACCAACCATGCGGTTGGTCTTTTTAGAACACTTATTGAGCAGTGCTCTCTCCCAATTCCCAGCGCATGAAGCGCCGGATCACAATGTTCTCGCCAATTGCAGCGACATTCTGCATGAGAAGCTGCTCGATCGTTATACTCTCATCACGGATATAGGGTTGGCGCAGCAGACAAGCCTCGTCTTTGAATTTCTCTAGCCGGCCGGCGATAATCTTATCAAGCATTGCCTCGGGTTTGCCTTCTTCTCGCGCCCGGTTCCGTGCAATTTCACTCTCGCGATCCATGACTTCGGCCGGGATATTTTCCGGACGCAGGTAGAGGGGGGCAGAGGCGGCAATCTGCAAAGCAATTTCGTGCGCAAAAGTGCGGAATGCCTGTGAACGAGCGACAAAATCAGTCTCGCAATTTACCTCAACCATCACACCAACCCTGCCATTGCCATGCGAGTACAATTCCACAGTGCCTTCGGAGGCATCCCGGTCGGCGCGTTTGGCGGCAGTTGCCAGGCCTTTTTCTCGCAGGTGGTCAACGGCCTTTTCAAAATCACCATTGGCCGATTCCAGCGCTTTACGGCAATCCAGGATACCAGCACCGGTCGCTTCGCGTAGTTCTTTGATCTGTTCGGTAGTGATTGCCATGTTTAATCCTCGAGCTCCTCTTCATTTTCTTCCTCGGCCTCTTCTACCTCGAGTTCGTCTGCCTCGACTTCGTCTGCCTCGGCCTCTTCTACTTCGAGTTCGTCTGCCTCGACTTCGTCTGCCTCGGCCTCTTCTACCTTGACCTCATCTTCAAACTCAATTTCGAGGTCCTCTTCTAAAACCTCGAGATCTACTTCGGGCTCACTTTCCCAGCCTTCTTCGTGCTCCTCAACCAGGTTTTGCACAGTTGTTCGCACTGTGATCTTGGCCAGGGTGGCTTCACCCAACAGCTCTTCATCTGAGAGTTCAACCTCTTCGGCAGCAGCCATAACTACGCGTGTCGGCTTTGCGATCGGCTCTTCTTCTTTGCGCATGGCTTTCCCCTCCAAAGCTGCATCGGCGATTTTACCAACCACCAGCTTGATGGCGCGGATGGCATCGTCATTGGACGGGATCACATAATCGATGTTATTGGGATTGCAGTTGGTATCGACCATCGCAATCACGGGAATATTGAGCAGGTTGGCTTCATGAATGGCGGTTTCTTCACGCCGCACATCCACGACAAACAGCAAATCCGGCAGGCTGGCGAGCTGGCGGATACCGCCAAACAGGATCTCCAGACGCTCGATTTTGCGGCTCAGGATCAAAGCTTCCTTCTTGGTTAGGCGCTCGAAATCGCCCTTATCGCGCATGCGCTCAAGGCGTTCCAGCTCGTTGACCCGTTGACGGATGGTGCGCCAGTTGGTCAGCATACCACCCAACCAGCGGGTGGTGACAAAAGGCATATTGGAACGCTGCGCCTCATCCTGGATTGTCTCCTGGGCCTGGCGTTTCGTTCCGACAAACAACACCACACCACCAGCAGAAACCGTATCACGCACCAGGCCATACGCCTGCTCCAGGGCTTTGACGGTCTTTTGCAGATCAATGATGTGGATGCCATTGCGCTCGGTGAATATGTACGGTTTCATGTTGGGATCCCACTTGTGAGTGCGATGACCAAAATGAACGCCGCTTTCCAATAGCGCTTTCATGGGGATAATGGACATGAGTACTTACTCCTTCGCGTTTTTCTTCCGCTTCCGTCTTTCCTGGCCGGATCCGCATCTGCGGCACGCACGGTCAAGTCGGGAAACGTGTAAGATGATTAACTCCCAACTGGGAGTTGCCTGCAAGAGGCATAAATATTCCCGCCAAAAGCGGGAGCTTGCAAGTGCCCCCAGCGAGATTCGAACTCGCGTTTTAGCCTTGAAAGGGCTGCGTCCTGGTCCCCTAGACGATGGGGGCAAGCGGGTGGATTTTACCACCGCCAGATAGTGCGGTCAAGATAAATTTACTTGATATGAGCGATCATTTCGGCACGATCGTTACTTTTCGGTAGGGTTCTTCTCCGATACTCTCAGAATAGACTTGCGGATGATTGCGCAGCTCAATGTGTACGATGCGCCGGTCGCCGGCTGGCATAGGCTCTAGGGCCTGGCGGCGGCCTGTTTTTACGGCTTGATCCGCCATCCGCCGGGCGAGCTGCTGTAGTTGCTGCACGCGCCGGATGCGGAAACCTTCAACATCGACCACCAATTGTAGATTGTGCCCCAGCTCTTTGCTGATGATCAGCGAAGCAATGTACTGCAAGGCGTTCAATGTCTCAGCTCGAGGACCGATCAGGATGCTCAAATCCTGTCCCTGCACATCCACCCATAGGGTGGGCTTACTTCTTTCGTCATCCGGATCTTTGAATTGGACACTGACGACAGCATCTACTCGCATTTTGTCAAGCAACTCGCTGACCGTCTCCTTGGCAACATGCAGGGCAATCTCACTTTGCAGGTCTGTGAGAGCCTGTGGAGCTGCTTCGGATTTGGCGGGGATTTCCTCAGCGCCTTCGGCTGCCAGTAGTTCCACATATTCGGCTGGTAATGCTTCTTCTATCTGGACATCTGGTTGAGCAGGTACCGGCTGTACCGGCTGGGCTGTTTTATCGGGCGCAGCAATCACAGTCAGGCGGATGCGCGCCTGGCGGGCTCCTAACCCAAACAGGCGGCGGGCGCCGGCGTCCAGGATTTCTACCTGCACCTGGTCGCGTGTCAGACCCAGTTCCGCCAGGCCTTTGGCGATCGCTTCATCTACCGATGGAGCAATGATTTCTAAACTGGTGCGCGCTTCCATCATGTCTTTTTCTTGCCTCCCTTAGATGAGCTTTTGGGTGTCCCCTGGCCAGGCTCTTTGACCGGTTCCTTCAATGCCGGTTTAGGCTGTGGTGCTTTGCTGACTGGGCTAGCCTTTTTCTTGCCAGGGATCAAGTTATCCCAGTGCAGTTTTCCCATGGCAGCGTATTGACCGATTGTTACCAAATTACTGGTGATGAAGTAAAGCGACAGGCCTGAAGCCAGAGTAAGCGCCAAGTAGCCCATAAAGAGCGGCATGTACAGGTTCATCGCTTGGGTCATTTGCGCGCCTTGCTCGCCGGGCTGTGCAGGTGGGGTCATCAGCCTGGACTGCATGAAAGTTGTGGCCAAAACGACGATCGCCAGGACTGGAATACCAAAGCTCAATCCAAACAAGTATAAGCGCTCCGGTTGAGCCAAATCCATCCAAAGAAATTGATTGTTGATGGGTAGAAGCTCGGAGATATTGAGAAAAGGATACACATGGCGAGAAAGGCCAACCATCTGGAACGGGGTCACTGCCAGAGCCCTGGTGATGGCCTGGTAGAGGCCAATAATGATGGGAAATTGGACTAACAGCGGTAAGCAGCCACTGAGGGGATTGATCCCCTGCTCCTGGTAAAGCTTCATCTGCTCTTGCTGCAGCTTCTGCTTATCATCCTTGTACTTTTTCTGCATCTCCTGATATTCTTTGGATTTCTGCATATCCTGCATCGCCTGTGTGCTCTTCATCTGCTTCGCCTGCAGTGGATGAGTGATCAGGCGGATCAGGATAGTGAACAGGATGATAGCAATCCCAAAGTTGGCAATCAGGCTGTAGATGAATAACAGCAAGTTGATCATCGGGTTGATGATCAGACCGTTCCAAATTACGCCTACAATATCCATAAAATTTTACTCCTTGGGATACGAACGGTATCCCAAACGAAGCTCTCCTATTTCGGCGGTACGAACTCGGCAATTACCCTGCCGGTGCTGTCCACCGCAATCAACGGCTGACGCGTTCCAAACGATGCAATTAAAATCAGCTCACCGGCGGATTGTGGTCCAGTATAAAGCTTACCGCCGGGTAGCGTGAAAAACGCCATCGGATTACCCGCCTGTGTATCGGCCGCATAGACGCTGCCAATTTCTGAGGCATAGTATACCTTACCGTCCAAAACTAAAGGCCGTTCTGGAATGGCGCGCTCAGTCGCTTTTTGGCCGGACTGTGCCGGGGGCTGGCTGGGTTGCCCAATATCACTGCCATCGGCGGCATTTTTAGCATAGATATAGCCCTCCAGATCGCCGAAATATAATACACCATCTTGCAGCACAGGTCCGCTCCACCCCCAGCCTTGCAGAGGTTGCTTCCACAGAACACTGCCATTTTGGGTATCGATAGCCAACAGCTCTTTATTGAATGTCCCGGCATACAGAATGCCTTCTGGGCTAAGAGTCGGCTGCCCGGCGATAGGAGCATCCAAATCATCGGTTTTCCAGACCAAGTCGCCGCTCTCGGCGTCCAGGGCATAAATATGGTGATCCATGGATGGCTGATAGACAAGCTGTCCATCACTGACCGGAGTTGCCCATAAGGCATTGCCGGTTGTGTACTGCCAAAGCAGCTTGCCATTCAGATCCAGCGCATACAGGTTGAAATCGCTGGAGGGCAAGAAAATCTTCCCGCCATTGACTAATGGGCTGGTGAGCAGTTTATTTTCTGCGCCATCGAACGTCCAGTTGAGGGTGCCGGTGTTGGGGTCCAGGCTGTAAAGCTGGTTGTCATAGCTGGCTGCCAGTAGCTGGCCATCCTCGGTCAGTACCGGGGCGGCGTAGAAAGTCACTTTATTATCCGGGGCGGCTGGGAAGCGCCACTTTTGGTTGTACTTCGGAGTGGGGTCTTTTGCATCCCCACTGGAAACTGTGCTACTGAGATCAATCGCATAAACATGCGTGCCGTTCGCCAGGTAGGCTATATTATTCTGGGTATCGGTAGTAAATCCTGGCCAGCTCAAGTTTCCAGCCGCGCTCCCGGCGCAGGCAGATAATAGCAGGGCACCTGCCAGGATGGTAATTAGAATAGTTAGTTTTTTTATTTTCATTGAATTAAGGTACCGGATCAAATCCACCGCGGTTAAATGGGTTGCATCGCAATACTCGCCAGGTAGCTAACCAGCCGCCCTTGATGACTCCATATTTGTATATCGCCTGGTAGCCATAATGGGAACAGGTGGGAGAAAACCGGCAGGTGTTGGCAGGCACACCTTTGGCCAGCGTTTCCTGGTACAGGCGAATGAGCATCAGCAGCAGCAGGCGAGGGATATTCCAAATCGTGCGCGGTAGCTCGCTGAGGGGCGGGTCCTGGACATGATCGTGTTGCACCCGTTTTGTGGCGCTCCGGTTTGGTTGGACCTTCTTTTTTTGCTTTTTGGACTTACTCATCCTTCAATACCTGTATCAGACCGGACTTACGCAGCAGTTGGGCAACAGCAGTTTGAATTTCCTGGAATTCAGCGGCATGGATTGGCTGTCGGGCAATCAGTATGACATCCCACCCGGGTTTTACACTAGCCAGATGTGGCTGGATTGCCGCTCTCAACCTGCGTTTGGCCCGGTTACGTTGCACAGCTTTACCAACTGTTTTTCCGGCTGCCACGGCAAACCGGGTTTGCTCAGATTCATCATTTGGTAAAGTTACCAGCACCATAAGCGGGTGGGCATAAGACTTGCCATATCGCCGCACCCGCTGAAAATCTTTCGTACTGGTCAGGCGGAACCTGCGTTGCACACTGAGTATGCGATGCTTGAATGGTTATGCGTTCCAGTTAACTTTCTTGACGTGGTTATTTTTGCTAACGGTCAAGCGGTAACGGCCTTTGGCGCGGCGGCTTTTCAAAACGCCGCGGCCGTCAGCCGTAGCCATGCGTGCCCGGAAACCGTGCACGCGCACGCGTCGCCGGATTTTTGGTTGGTAGGTTCTCTTAGGCATAAAACTCGCTTCCTATCTAACAATTACTTGGGATATGAACACCCGAGGGCGTCAGTATTAAATACACCACAGATCAATGGCCGCTTGCCGGTCACAGACGAACCTTGATTATACCCTAAGCCTTGATTTTTAGTAAATAATAGCACGCAAAAATGGTTAAGATTTTCAGAGAAATAAAAAGTGGGCGTAAATCACGCCCACCAATCACAGTGTGGGATGCTTATCGCAACCGAATTAAGCGTGTGCCATCTGGGCAGCCCGTACGGTGTTGTTCAGCAGCATGGCGATAGTCATCGGGCCTACACCACCCGGCACCGGTGTAATGGCGCCCGCAACTTCCTTGACCTCGTTGTAGTTCACGTCCCCAACCAGGCGAGAGCCTTTGGGATGCTCAGGATCGTCGATCCGATTCACGCCTACATCGATCACCACGGCGCCCGGCTTGACCCAATCGCCGCGCACCATCTCAGGCCTGCCCACTGCTGCGATCAGCACGTCTGCTTGCCGGCAAATGCCCGGTAGATCGCGCGATTTGGAGTGGCAGATGGTCACTGTCGCATTGCGCCTAACCAGCAGTAGTGCCACTGGCATGCCAACGATATTCGAGCGGCCTAATACCACGGCATTGGCACCTTCCAACTTGACACCCAGCTTGTCCAGGATCAGGATGCATCCGGCGGGTGTGCAGGGTACAAACAGTGGGTCCCGCCCTTTCTGCGCCAGGCGACCAATGTTAAGCGGGTGAAAGCCATCAACATCCTTCTCGATACTAATGGCGTTAAGAACTCGTTCCTCATCCAGCTCACCGGGTAAGGGCAGCTGAACCAGGATACCATTGACACGTGGGTCGGCGTTTAGCTCCTTGACTAAGCCTTCAACTTCAGTCTGAGTAGCAGACGCTGGCAGTGTAAAGCCAAACGACTCGATGCCTGCCTGAGCGCATGCCTTTTGTTTTGAGCTAACATAAACCTTGGATGCCGGATTGTCTCCCACCAGCACCGTCGCCAATCCTGGCTGGGGCTTTCCTGCGGCTTTCATTTTCTCGACCTGTACAGCGACCTCGTCCCTGACCTGTTGAGCGAGTAATTTGCCATCGATGATCTGAGCGATTTGTGTTGCCATTGCCTTTTCCTTCTTTCTGGGAAAATATGTTTTTTTGGTTTTTAGGGCAATCCTATTTTATTAAACCGGATTTTTCGCCACTTGGCAAATGACATTTGTCACCTACTCGTAATAAAACAATCCTCCTTATAAGATTACAGATTTCCGCATAAACAACTTTAAAGGGCGCTATAATATATATATCCCAATCAGAATTAAATTCATCAAATCGTAGATGGCTTCCATATTCAGTATAAATCAGAAAGGAAGGATCCCAATGAAAAGAGTGCTGCTTTTTGTTTCGATTCTGTTAGCTGCGACAATTGGGCTGTCGGCTTGCGGAACACAAGAGCCACTGCCAG
>JAGDMX010000081.1 GCA_017860725.1 Chloroflexota bacterium
ATCATGGGACCCCCGCTGGAAGCCATGTTACTACTATTGCTTGGATAGATGCCGTGCGCATTGCCCACCGCGCCCGCCAGTTCTGGCACGCCTTGTTTGCCAAACCCAAACCTGAAGAATTAGCCCTGGCACGCGCCGCCCTGCCCGGTTCCCTGCTGATCCTCTTCGACCAGCTCCAGCCCAGCGAGCAAGCTCACAGCTTAAAAATCTACCGCCAGCTAGTGGAGCAGGGTGAAACCCAACCCGATTTATTGGTCGCCGCGTTGTTGCACGATGTCGGCAAGAGCCGCTACAGGCTGCACATCTGGGATCGTGTGTTAATTGTCCTGGCCAGGGCGATTTTTCCGCATCAGGTACAGATCTGGGGGCGAGGCAATCCCGCTGGCTGGCAGCGAGCCTTCGTCATTGCCGAACAGCACCCGACCTGGGGCGCTCAGATGGCAGCACAAGCAGGGGCTTCACCACTAACCGTGTCCATTATCCGGCGGCACCAGGACCCATCACTGGTTGACAAGGCACATCCCCTGTTTGAGGATCAGCTTCTTAATCAATTAAAAATCCTAGATGAGGATAACTAAGGAGAGACCATGACTGTTCAACTCACGATTATCGGTTTAGGTCAGATTGGCGCTTCCGTCGGCCTGGCGCTTGCCAGCCAGAAGGAGGTTCTCCGGCGTGTCGGGCATGACAAGGAGCCAAATATTGCCAAGCGGGCCAGGGATATGGGGGTCATTGACAAGGTCGAGTTTAATTTGCATGCCGCTGTACAGGGTGCCGACCTGGTGCTGCTCACTCTGCCTACCGACCAGATCCGAGAAACCCTATCTCTGATCGCGGAAGACCTCAAAGAAGGGGCAGTGGTGATGGATACCGCCCCG
The DNA here is from genome assembly GCA_017860725.1 of Chloroflexota bacterium. GTDB lineage: Bacteria > Chloroflexota > Anaerolineae > Anaerolineales > UBA4823 > CTSoil-045. The sequence continues at coordinate 879 of JAGDMX010000081.1, forward strand.
GTCAAAGAAATCATCGTCGCCTGGGCAACCGAGCTACTTCCTGCACAACGCTATTACATTGGGTTAACTCCGGTGCTCAACCCAGCCTACCTGCATACCACCGATACCGGGCTGGATGCCGCCCGTGCCGATTTGTTCAAAAACGGGCTGATCGCCATCTCTGCCGCGCCACACACCATATCGGATGCAGTTAAGCTGGCGGCTGACCTGACTCGCTTGTTAGGCTCATCGCCGTTGTTCGCCGACCCGCTGGAGATGGATGGACTGATGGCTGCCACACACCTGCTGCCGCAATTGCTGGCGGCCGGTTTGCTCAATGCTACGATCAGCCAGCCTGGTTGGCGGGAAGGGCGCAAGGTGGCCGGGCGCGCCTACGCCGAAGCCACCGGACCGATTGCGCATATGACCACGGAAGGGTTGGCAGCGGAGGCCGTCCTCAATCGCGAGAATGTCCTACGCATGCTGGACGGCACCCTGGCTACCCTGGCGGCGATACGCAACGACATCGACTCGCATAACCAGGCAGCACTGGAAGAACGCCTCGAACGGGCACGCCAGGGGCGAGAATTGTGGTGGAAACAGCGCCTGGTAGGTGACTGGGCTGGCCCGGAAGTTACTCCAACCGAAATGCCCACAAGCTCATCCATCTTCGGCAGCTTGATCGGGCTCAGAACAAAAACGAAAAAACAGTAAAGAGGGATCCTATGACAAGCGAAATCCAAACCTCATCAAAGCTGCGATGGATCGAAACCGAGCTGCAAAGCCTGAAAGACAATGGCCTGTACAATCGCATCCGCACGCTCAGCTCGCCCCAGGGCGCCTGGCTTGTGGTGGACGGGAAACGTGTGCTGAATTTTTGCTCCAACAACTACCTGGGCCTGGCTAACCATCCCAGGATCGTGCAGGCTGCCCGAGAAACCGTCGAGCGCTACGGAGTCGGCCCGGCGGCTGTGCGCAGCATTGCCGGGACGATGGACCTGCACCTGCAATTGGAGCAGCGGCTGGCAACCTTCAAAGGTGTTGACTCGGCCATAACCTTTCAATCCGGTTTTAGCGCCAACCTGGCAGTCATCCCCGCCCTGGTCGGAAAGGAAGATGCCATCTTCTCAGACGAGCTCAACCATGCCAGCATCATCGATGGCTCTCGGCTATCCGGCGCTAAAATCATCCGCTATGCCCACTGCGACCCAGCCGACCTGCAGCGCGTCCTGCAGGAAAACCGCTCGGCTTTCCCACGCGCCATGGTCATCACCGACGGTGTGTTCAGCATGGATGGCGACATCGCCCCGCTGGATAAAATCCTGGAGGTCGCGCAACAGTACGAAGCCATCCTGATGGTCGATGACGCCCATGGGGAAGGCGTGCTGGGCAAAGGTGGGCGCGGCATCGTCGATCATTTTGGGCTGCATGGCCGGGTGGATGTGGAAGTCGGTACGCTCTCCAAAGCCTTTGGGGTGGTGGGTGGGGTGGTAGCCGGTAATCCCCTAGTCGTGGAATGGCTGCGCCAGCGCGGCCGGCCTTTCCTGTTCTCATCAGCGATGACCGTGCCGGATGTGGCGGCTTGCCTGGCCGCGCTCGATGTTTTGGAGGAGTCCACTGAGCTGGTCGACCGGCTGTGGGATAACGCCCGCTACTTTAAAGCCGAGATGCTGCGCCTAGGATTCGACACCGGCAAGAGCGCCACACCCATTACCCCGGTGATGCTGGGAGAAGCTCCCCTCGCACAGCAGTTTAGCCGAGAGCTGTTCAATAATGGTGTTTTTGCTATGGCACTCGGTTTCCCCACCGTGCCGCGCGGCAAAGCCCGCATCCGGGTGATGATCTCGGCCGCCCACAGCAAAGACGACCTGGATCAAGGCTTGCAGGCTTTCGCCCGCGTGGGGCGCGGCCTGAGTGTGATCAGTTAGCTCGCAGCCATTAATATGTAAATGTTAGGATGGGGAGTTTTACAGCGTCCGTGCCACCGTAAAACTCCCCCTTATTCTTTATATACCCGACAGAGAATTTTCCAGATATTGGCTGAGTATAAAAAACGACAGCTCGGGATAAGGAATAAAGGGGCGTTTTGGGTTTATCCGAATTCACGTTAAAAAATAAAATCAGGCTGGTGAGTTTACCAGCCTGTTTCGCAGCGTTGAACCAAATAAATTGTTCGGCGTATAAAATTAAACAGGTTCGCAACTGCGTCGGATTACACGGCAGAGAAAGGATCAAAGGTTGGATTCGTCCCGGCCCAAATGCAGCTCGCCCGGCCATCCAGATTACATGCAAAAGCTTCCGAGCAACGGTGACCGATCACCCGCGGCTCGTCCGGCAGGATATCGGCTGGAAATACCACATTAGCTTCCAAGCCGACATCTTTGCTTACATGGTCACACCAACACACTTTGATTGTTTGCCAATTCGTTGTCGACACGAAATACCTCCTTTGGTTGCAGCATAGATATTATATCCTTCCTCGTAAAAACGAAAAGTGTCAGGTGTCATAAAAAATAATGACAAATTACATCTTCTATGGATAACAAAATTGATCCATAAATTCCTATCATCGACGCTTGTTTCTGTGCTCAAAACCTCACGGAATAGTGTAAAATTAACCGACCTGAAAAAGGAGGTGAGAAATCACACATTTCCACAACCTGCAGTATCCGTATAGCACGATCATCTTAAACAGTACAACATTCAAGGAGGAAGAAGTATGAAAGGCAAGTCACTATTTATCCTGCTGGCAGCTATCACCATTTTGAGCATGGTGCTGGCCGCCTGCGGCGGCGGCGCTGCCACGACAGAAGCACCGCCCGTTGAGCAGCCCACCGAGGAAGCAGCCCCACCCGTTGAGGAACCGGCCCCCACCGAAGAGCCAGCTCCCACCGAGGCACCGCCGCCCACCGAGGCTCCACAAGCATCGGTCTTTATTTTCGGCCGTGGCGGTGATTCAGTCAGCCTGGATCCGGCGATCGTGACTGATGGCGAGTCGTTCCGTGTCACTGGCCAGATCCTCGAATCTCTCTACACATTTGCACCGGGCACGACAAACCCGATTCCCAATTTGGCCGAAGAGTGCATGCCCAACGAATCAGCTACCGAATGGACCTGCACACTCCGCCAGGGCGTCAAATTCCACGATGGCACCGACTTCAATGCCGACGCAGTGATCTTCAACTTCGAGCGCTGGCGCTTCACCGATAATCCCTACCATTTCCCCGAGCAGGTCTTCGAGTACTACGAGGCCATGTTTGGCGGCTTTGACGATGCCAGCATCATCACCAGTGTCGAAAAGCTGGATGAGTACACGGTTAAGTTTACCCTCTCAGCACCTCTGGCACCTTTCCTGGCTAACCTGGCCATGGACATATTTGCCATCTCCAGTCCGGCTGCAATTGAGAAATATGGGGCGGACTACGGCACCCCCGCAGCGGGCGCTGTTGGTACGGGTCCATTCGTCTTCAAGGAATGGGTAGAAGGCGATCATATCTCGGTTACGGCAAACGAGGAATGGTGGGGTGGACGCGCAAAGGTGGACGAAATCATCTGGCGCGTGATCGCAGATGAATCAGCCCGTTACCTGGCACTGAAAGCCGGCGATATCGACGGGTTGGAACAGGCCACCGTTGAGGATCTGGCTGACGCCGAGAATAATCCCGACCTGTATATCTTGAGAAAGGATCAACCGACCACCGCTTACCTGGCATTCAACTACAAGATCCAAGAATTCCAGGATCCAAAGGTCCGCGAAGCGATTGCGCATGCCATCAACAAGCAAGGGATCATGGAGAATTTCTTCGGCGAAAACGCTGATCTTGCCACAACCTTAATCCCATCCTCGATGTGGGGCTACAACGACACTATCGAGGATTGGACATATGATCCCGAGCTCTCCAAGCAACTGCTGACCGAAGCCGGATTTCCTGATGGTCTCTCCGAAGTCACGATCGCAGAAGATATCGTTGACGCAGATAACAATGTGCTTTTCAAAGCAGGAGATAAGATCCCCCTGCGCTTATACTATCTGCCGATCTCTCGTTTCTATTTCCCCACACCGAAGGAAGTGGGCGAAGCCATGGCGGCTGACCTAGCTAATGCTGGCATCAATGTAGAGATGACCACTGAAGGCGACTGGGCAACTTACCTGGCTGCTCGCCGTGAAGGCCGACTGGCTGGCTTATACCAGTTGGGTTGGGGTGGTGATAATGGCGATCCCGACAACTTCACCGGCTATTTCTTCGGCGGTGGAGCGGAGCCAATCCAGCGCGAAGGTTGGTACCAGAATCCCACGCTAGCCGAATTGCTTAACCAGGCGCTGGTCACACCCGGCCAGGAAAATCGTGATCCGATGTACAAGGAAGCCGAGCAGATTCTGCACGACGATATCGCCAGAATCTGGCTTTTCCACACACGGGTTCCATTGATCTTTTCCGCGAAGGTCCAGGGGTACCAGCCACAAATGGTTGACGCCGACAACTACCAGGATGTAACCGTTACGCCATAGTACAGTGGCGATTTAGACGAATCAATTCGTAATATGCAGGGGGGTGGACACGATCCATCCCCTTGCACACGAACGGAGGCTGAACTTGGTTCGCTACGTCATCCGCCGTCTGATTTCCATTATCCCGACGATCCTTGGGGTTACCATCGTCGTTTTCATGTTTCTGCGCCTGATCCCCGGCGACCCAGCGGTTGCCATGCTGGGTGAACACGCCACTGAAGAGAACGTCGCCCGTATACGCGAGCAGTTTGGTTTGAACCGCCCGGTATTTTTGGACCGGGAAGCATTAAAGCAAGGCGATCTTAAGGGATTCTTCAATACCCAATATTTATTATACTTAGGCCGGTTGCTACGAGGCGACCTGGGTAATTCAATCCACCGTCGTATCCCTGTAGCCGAAACCCTGGCGCAGCGTTTTCCAGCGACAATGGAGCTGGCATTCTTTTCTATGTTTATAGCCATTATTATCGGGGTGCCGGTTGGGATCATCTCAGCCGCCCGGCGGAATTCGGTGCTGGACAGCACGACAATGGTCGGCTCGCTCGTCGGCGTATCCATGCCTATCTTTTGGCTCGGTATCATGTTGATTATGCTCTTCGCGGTGACTTTGCAGTGGCTACCAGCTGGCGGTCGCCTGGACTCCGGCATTGAATTAAAAACAATTACCAACTTTCACCTTATCGACAGCCTGATCACACTTAACTTTGCTGCATTCGTGAACGCTCTACAACATATCATCCTTCCGACAATTGCCCTGGCGACCATCCCAATGGCGGTCATTGCCCGCATGACTCGCTCGAGTATGTTGGATGTCATGCAAGAAGACTACGTTCGCACTGCACACGCAAAGGGTGTGGCCGAGAGGAGCGTTCTTTACAAGCACGCACTTAAAAATGCCTTTCTGCCCATTATTACTATCATTGGATTGCAATTTGGTTTATTGCTGGCAGGTGCAGTACTGACCGAAACCATCTTCTCATGGCCTGGGATAGGCAAGTGGGTATACGATTCGATCTTGTCACGCGATTATCCTATTGTCCAGGGCGGTACTTTGCTGATCGCATTCATCTTTGTGCTTATCAACCTCCTGGTTGATATATCTTATGGCTATCTTGATCCACGGATTCATTATGATTGAGCATAGAAATGGCTGAAGCAACGCCTAGTGATATTGTTCGTATCGACTACGCTGTGCGTGAGCACCGCTCACTTTGGGTGGATGCCTGGCGGCAATTGATTTCAAGCCGAACTGCACGAGCGGGTCTGTTGATCATCAGCGTTCTGATTCTGAGTACTGTCCTGGCTCACTACTTCTGGGAATACAACCCGAAGACCGATCTGGACTACACACTCAAACTCAAGCCGCCTACCTTAATCCCGAATGAAGAAGTCCCATCTGTCCACATCTTTGGAACTGATAAGCTTGGTCGAGACATTTTCCGCCGCGTTGTTCATGGAGGCTGGAATACTTTGCGGGTTGGGGTTATCGCTGTGACAATCTCGCTGTTCGTCGGAGGGTTGCTTGGGATGTTGGCTGGTTTCTTTGAGAGCATCGAGATGACCCGTCTGGAAAAAATTTTCTTGTTAACTTTCCTCGGTGGGCTCATGGGGTTCATCCCTGCCTGGATAGCCGAACAACCTGTCCAGATCGTTTTATTTGCCATCTTAGGCGCCACTACCGTGATATTTGAAAATTTTCTCATTGGAAAGCCGGCCCGCACGATCCTATTCGGCGCCATTGGTCTCTTCATTGGTGGAGGACTGGCTCTATTCACCAGCCCTTACACGGCCATTGTAACGGGAATATTGGGCGGATTGATCGGAGCTGCTCTTTCGTTACAATTAGGTGGTAGTCTTTACTCCAACGTAACCATGCGGGCAATGGATATTGTGCTAGCTTTTCCCAGCTATTTATTAGCTATCGCTATCGTGGCCTTCCTCGGAACCGGTCTGGAAAAGGGCATGATCGCCATCGGTATCGTGGGCATCCCGATATATGCCCGGCTGGTGCGATCTTCGGTGCTGTCAGTGACCCAGAAAGAATATATCCTGGCTGCGCAGTCTGTCGGTGAAGATCATGGGCGGATTATTTTCCGGCATATTTTCCCAAACGTACTCTCGCCCCTCACTGTACAGGCGACTCTGGGGATTGGTAGCGCCATCCTAACTGCGGCGGCGCTCGGCTTTCTTGGCCTGGGAGCTGTTCCACCGGAACCTGAATGGGGAGCAATGCTGGGGGATAGCTATAAATATCTGTCGAGCGGCGCCTGGTGGGCAGTTGTCTTCCCGGGGGTGATGATCATGCTTGCTGTTTTGGGATTCAACCTGCTCGGAGATGGACTGCGCGATGCTCTGGATCCAAAGATGCGAGTCTAACACTAATCTCCTCAGAACCTAGACCTGACAACCTGGACATCAAGGATGGATATGGATCAACCCCTGCTCGAGATAAAAAACTTGCGGGTCACCTTTCATACCGACGATGGCATCGTCCATGCCGTCAATGGTATCTCTTACCAGCTTGAACCGGGTGAGGTGCTCGGAGTGGTTGGTGAAAGCGGCTGTGGCAAAAGCGTGCATGCCCTGTCGATCATGCGCCTGATACCCATCCCACCTGGGAATATCGAAAGCGGAGAAGTCCTTTTCCACGGCAAGGATTTGCTCAAGCTTAGGCTGGAGGAGCTACGCCACGTACGCGGCGGACAGATCGCCATGGTTTTTCAAGATCCGATGACCTCGCTGAACCCAACCTATACTGTGGGCTTTCAGATCATGGAAGCGCTGATGCTGCATCAGAACATGGACAAGAACCAGGCGCGCGAGCGCGCCGGGGAGCTGCTGGCGATGGTCGGCATCCCGGGCGCCCAGCAAAGACTGGATGATTATCCGCACCAGTTTTCCGGAGGGATGCGCCAGCGTGCCATGATTGCCATGGGGCTTTCCTGTGCGCCGGATTTGCTGATCGCCGATGAGCCCACCACCGCCCTGGATGTCACCATCCAGGCGCAGATCCTGGAACTCATAAACCGCCTCCAGCGGGAAAAGGGAATGTCGGTCATCCTGATCACCCA
>JAGDMX010000446.1 GCA_017860725.1 Chloroflexota bacterium
TCTCCCAGCTACGCCATAGTTCGGATAAGCGCCCTAAACCATGGATGCGGTTATAGCGCAGTAGCATTTCTATAGCGGATGGAGGATTACCGGCGCGCACCTCCAACAGGTTGATCGCTTCTTCGCGGCGTGAGAAGGCTGCATACATTGTGGGTAGATAAGCAATCAGCAAGGCAACCAGGATCAGTCCAATCGTCGCCTGGCAAAACATGATCAGATCTACGACCAGGACTTCGGAGGTCCGAAAGCCAAGGGTGAGCATCGAAGAGCCACTGAGGATGACTGCATTGGTAAATGGCTCCACGCCCAGCGCCCAGTACATGCCCGCAAACCCCATCAGGATCAAGGCTACCCAGACCGGAAGCAACAGAAGCGTCGCAACCGGTGCAAAAAAAGCTGCAATCCGGTCACGTTCAAGGTATGTCTGAGCCCAATGCAAACGGATGCGAAATATCTGCCAGGTCACTATAAATACGCTACGGGTTACAAAGTCCGGCATTCCGCGCGGCAACACAAAACTGCGAATTGCTGAAAATAGTGTCCAACTGACTACCAGCAAGCCAAAAATAAATACGAAAATGCGGAGGATAGTTTCCATCTGTGGATGTATATACCGCTCACCACTATTCTATGGCTGAGCCTGCAACCGGGACCTTCTGCTTCTGCCTGGTTTGGAGGAGAGCCCAAATGCTCAAGCCGAGAGCAAATGTTAGCATGAATCCCAGCAAGAGGAAGGTATCTTGCATGGCAGATACCTGATATGCTGGCAGGGCGCTGGTGGCGCCCTGAGGCAGCGGGCCTTGATTGTAAGAGAGGACGCGTGCCGCCCACAGCGCCCCGACGATCGCGATGCCGGTTGTTTGTCCAAGGGTGCGCGTCACCGCCAGCATACCTGATACGATTCCAAGACGTTCACGACTGGCAGTGCCCATGATGGCACTGTTATTTGGAGATTGGAAAATCCCCATCCCCAGCCCGATGGGAATAAAGCGCAATATATATCCATAGGCGCTGGTAGTCAATTTCAGGGTACTAAGCAGAAAATATCCAAATAATAGAACCGCCAAACCGATGACGGTGATCGGACGGGATCCAAGACGATCAGACAGGTTGCCGGATATTGGAGCAACGACACCCATGATCACCGGGACAACGGCCATCAGCATGCCTACTTGCCGGGTTCCAAATCCCAGGATGTTTTGCAGATAAAAAGGCATCAGCAATGTGGTGCCGGCGATAGCAACGAAGCTGATAAAACCGGTTGCCAGATTTATAGAAAACTGGATATTTTTGAACATGTGCAGCTCGACCATCGGTTGTGGAACCCGTAATTCAGTCAAGATAAATAAGAGCAGTAATCCAAAACCGGCTGAAAACAGAAGCACTACCCGGTCATCCTGAAAACCTGCCTGCTGGCCGATGGTTAATGCAAATAAGAAACTTAGTAGACTGGTGAACAGCAATCCGGCGCCCAAAAAATCAAACTGCTGGCCTCCTATAGGTTTGATCGCGGGCACATTGCGTATAACCAACCAGGTGCCGAGAATGCCAACCGGGAGATTTACGAAAAATATCCAATGCCAGGAAAAAAGATCCAGGATGATCCCTCCCAGGGTAGGACCGACAATAATCCCAATCGAGACAACTGTTCCTGTGATACCGAGTGCCTTGCCGCGTTCTGCCGGCGGGAAGGCTTCTGTTACGATCGCCATTCCCAATGCCAGGATCATTGTTGCGCCAATGGCCTGCAGCGTACGGAATCCGATCAGCCAGTAAACCGTTGGTGCCAGACCGCACAATACAGACCCAACGGTAAAGATGACGAACCCCAGTGTATAAATGGATTTCTTGCCGATCATGTCCCCCAGGCGACCCACGCTCAGCAATAGGGATGTCAATGTTAATAAATACGCTAAGATTACCCACTGAACAGTGGCAAAGTCAGTGGAAAATTCATTGATCAGGGAGGGTAATGCAACATTTACAATACTGCTATCGATCGTTGCGAGAAAGATGCCCATAGCGACAGCCAGCATCACATACCATTTCCGGCTGTAATCCACCTGGGTAAGATTCATGTTTTAGATTCCATCGAAAAGGTCGTTGAGCTTGGTACTCTTTGGAACGTCAGGGAAAGCCAGGGCGAAGTGCTCAATACTCATCAGTTGTTTTACGGTTTCGACCGGCAAGCGGCGAAACAGGTTTTCGGGGCCAAATTGCGTGCGGTGACAGTTGAGGGCTTCCCATTTCGCTTCGACTGTCCCAGATACATCCAGGCTTACATCCACCTGGTCATCCGGCCATCCAAACCCGCTTTCGTCGAAGCGATCGAAATCACTCGTATCCAGCCCCAGAGAGATCATTGATGCACGCATCTGATTAAAAAACGATTTCGGAATTGCGGTGTAGAACAGCCGGGTCGCTTTCCACGCAGGAGCTGACTCAGGATCGATCTCAGGATCGGCGGCAGCGTGGAAAGCAGCTAGCGTGTGCCTGTGAATGGCGATGTGATCCGGATGGCCATAACCCCCGTTGGGTTCGAATGTGACTACAACCTGGGGGCGTATGCGCCGGATTATTTTCACCAATTTCACAATGACTTCGTTATCAGGTGCGTTGATAAAGGCTCTTGGATCCTGGTTTTCGATCGTGCCGATCATGCCCGAGTCTCGATAGCCAAGAAATATGACTTCTTTAATGCCCATTGTCTCAGCGGCACAGCGCAATTCCCCCTCACGCACCTGGCCTAAGGTCTCAGGTGTAGCCAGGCTGGCATCGGAAATTTCACCGACTTCTCCACGGGTTGCGCATACCAACGTCACCTCTGCGCCGCTGGTGGCATAATGGGACAGCGCCCCCCCCGTTCCGAAGGCTTCATCATCTGGGTGTGCAAATACAGCAAGGATTGAGTGTATGGTCATGGTTTTGTATCGTGAGTAAGTTAATATCTGACTATTTTACACGAGACTATGAAATAAGTAAAAAGGCTTGTGATAGGTAGGAACCATCACAAGCCTTAATGAGG
>JAGDMX010000447.1 GCA_017860725.1 Chloroflexota bacterium
GATGAAAACCGGGCGCCTGCGCCATGAAAAATCCCTGCCGGGATTCATCGATCAATTCGGCTGGTGTACCTGGGATGCCTTTTACACGGCAGTATCCCCAGAGCTGGTGCAACGGGGATTGGAAAGCTTTGCTGCCGGAGGGGTACAACCCAAATTCCTTCTGCTGGATGACGGCTGGCAATCGGTCCGCAGCATGCCAGCCGGCGAAAACCGCCTGACCGGGTTTGCAGCCAATGAAAAATTTCCCGGCGACCTGAGTGTTTTAATCCGCACGGTGAAGCAGGAATTTGGCATCGAAACCTTCCTGGTCTGGCATGCCATGATCGGCTATTGGGGCGGGGTCGATGACGAGGCATTGCCTGGATATGGGGTCCGCACCGAGTGCCGTGATTGGTCGCCTGGTATTCTTCATTACTACCCAGAGTACAACGACAAATGGGGCAACCAGGTAGGCGTGGTATCCCCGGATGCTATCCACCGCTTCTTCAACGACTATCACCGCCATCTACGCCAGCAAGGAGTGGATGGTGTCAAGGTAGACAACCAGTCCGTGCTCGAGGCTGTCAGCCGCGGCTCAGGCGGTCGTGTGGCAATGATGCAGCACTATCATGAGGCGCTGGAAGGCTCGGCTCAGACCCACTTCCTGGGGACACTGATCAACTGCATGTCCAACGCTAACGAAATGATTTACAGCGCGCTCAATTCAAACCTGCTGCGCTCGTCAATCGATTTCTGGCCGAATATCCCCGAATCACACGGAGATCATATGTACGCTAACGCCCAGGTCGGCCTGTGGTTTGGCGAATTTATCCACCCGGATTGGGATATGTTCCAGTCCGGCCACCCGATGGGAGCGCTGCATGCCGCTGGGCGGGCAGTGAGTGGCGGCCCGGTTTATGTTTCCGATAAGCCTGGCGTACATAATTTCGACCTGCTGCGCAAGCTGGTGCTGGCCGATGGCTCCGTACTGCGCGCCCGCCATCCGGGACGCCCAACGCGAGACTGCCTGTTTGCCAATCCGGTCATGGAGCCGGTCTTGTTGAAAGTATTCAACCACAACCTGGATGCCGGTGTGATCGGTGCGTTCAACGTTCATTACCTGACGGATCACACTCATCCGGGGATTGTCTCGGGCAGTGTGCGTCCGCTGGATGTAGAGGGGCTGGTAGGTGATCGATTCGTAGTCCTTGAACATAGCAGCCGGAAGCTAAGGGTATTGGGTCCGTTAGAAACCTGGGATGTATCACTGCCAACGCTAAGCGCAGAAATTTACACCATCGTCCCAATTCGGGAACAAGTCGCCCCGCTGGGTCTGGTCGACTTGTTCAATAGCAGCGCGGCAGTCCTGGAAAAAGGCTGGATTAATTCACAAAACTACCACTTGCAAGTGCGCGGCCCTGGACGCTGCTGGATCTGGTGCCAGGAGCAGCCCCGCCGTGTAAGAGATAACCTGGCCGATGTCCCGTTTAATTACCAGCCCGAACAGCAAGTTATTGAGCTTGAGCTTCTAGAAAGCGGTGTTCACACGGTTGTGTTGGAATTCTAAGGGTTGTCCAAGTCCTTACCCTTTAGCTTGAAAAAATCCCTATCACTAATTCTGTTGTTACTGGTGCTGGCGGCGCTGCTACCTGCTTGCACGCCCCCTCCGCCTCCTCAGTCATGGGTACACACGGATGTGCGTTTGCTCGATGCTGTTGACTCTCCCACGGTCACGCAGGATCTCCTCGCGATCTATTCCCGCATCCGGAATCAGGAACTACACATCCGCCTGGATCTGTTGGATTTGAACAGTGTTCCGGATTTCGACCTGTACCTGGCGCTGGATACCAGGGCAGGCGGCGCTGCCTGGCTGCCGATCCAGGCACCCATCGATATATCCTGGGATGTACTGCTGGTCATCCCGGCCAATGGCTCGATTCAGGTGCTCCAACCAGGAACAGGACCGGCCGAAGCGCAACCCATCCACGATGCCGGGATGAAGGTACTGCGCAATCCACTTCAGGATAGCCTGGAGATTAGCCTGAATCTAGCGGCAATCGGCGTGCAAGGAAAACAGGTATCGCAAAAGCCACCTTATAAACTGCAAGTCTACCTGACTCATCCAGATTCGACCCAGGCTGTAGATTTCTCACCATCGGTAAGCTTGAATGAAACACCTCCGGAACCAGCCCATCTACTGCTGGCATTCTGGAACGCCTTGCCAGCGTACACTCCTGCTCAGTCACTGCGCCGCTGGGACGGCGCCCACACCGGGCCAGAAGGTGGCCGGCATGGCCTGTATAACTTGCTACGCACAGCCCGCAATGCTGAGATTCCTTTAGTGCTGCTGGACCTGAACTCGACGGCCTCGCTGGCTGCGCTGGATTATTTGGGAAAGCTGGACTGGGTCAAGGAGCTTTCTCAGACCGGTTTGCTGATATTACCGCAAAGGGTTCCCGGATACCTGGCATTCTCTCCCACCCAAGATCTGTCATCCCTCCTGGCGCAGCACTCGCAAGATTTACAAGCGTTTGGACTCCCCTCAGAGGGTTTATTTTTCCTCGATGGGGAGCTTGCCAACGGGGCGAAGCCGGCAAGCTGGTTATCTCAACAATCTCCCGCTCTCCTTTTTTATCCGGGGCAAAGTGTCAGATCGGATACCGGCAGCCCACAATTACCTTCCACAACCATCTCTACCTGGAAAGGTTGGCGAGTAATTCCAATTCCGGGGGTGACGTACAACGTCCAACCAGCTCCAGGCAGCATAATTGAGCAAGCCACCACCAGCGGGTTATCGGTTGCCGCTCTCCAGGCTCTGGTGACGACGGCCATGCAAAACGCCGAAGTAAATAGGGCATCGCCTCACTTTCTGGTACTGGGTGGAAATTTACCTGTCAGTGATTGGGGGATTCCACAAAATGCCCGCTCTACCTTTGAATATATCCAGGCGCACCCTTGGATCAAGGTGGTTGGCCGCAATGACCTGCTCTCACTGCCTGTAGATCATACTTCCGAGCCCGTTCCCGGAGTC
>JAGDMX010000448.1 GCA_017860725.1 Chloroflexota bacterium
GATATGCTAGACCATGCATATAGAGCTGGTTGAAGTAAAACTGCGACCAGCGATAGTATTCAGGGTCGGAGGAGACAGCCTCCCGGCGCCAATCGAACATGGCGCCCATGCTTTTAAGCTGATGGCGCATACGCTCAATATTGGCATAAGTCCAGTCCTTGGGGTGGATGCGGCGGCGGATGGCGGCATTCTCGGCCGGCAGGCCAAAGGCGTCGAAGCCCATCGGAAAGAGCACGTTAAAGCCACGCATGCGCATATAGCGCGCCCGGGCATCCGAGGGCGTCATGGCGTACCAGTGCCCGATGTGCAGGTCGCCCGAAGGATATGGCAACATCGTCAGGGCGTAATGCTTGGGACGACGCGGGTCGATCTCGGCGTTGTACAACCCGTCTGACTGCCAGCGATTCTGCCAGCGGGGCTCAATTTCTGCGTGATGATAGATGGATTGCTCCGTCATTCTTCTTCTCCAGATTGCGGTTTCTTAGCGATAATGATCATTCTACGGCTGTCGGCAGTGAGCGGCGAGCCTTCCCAACCACTGTAGATGCTAACTGGCTGCAAACCAGCCGACTGCAACAAAGATTTGATCTCCGTGGGATTATACATGCGCACAAAAAATGGCTTGTCCCGCCTGACACCGTCCCGGATGACAATCCGTCGATTATACAGGCGACCAGATTGATAATCAAACGTGTGGCGGTCGATCATCAGGTTCCCGTCTTTTTCAGTGACAATGTAAGGCATGAAACCCTTGAAAAATGTGTCACGGTTATGGATATCGAAGATGAGCTGCCCTCCGGGCTTTAATGCCCGGGCGATATTGCGCAGCACCAGTAGATTTTCATCATCATCGAAATAACCAAAGGCGGTGAATAGCAGCAACACGGCATCAAACTGCGACTGGAAATCCAGGCGGCGCATATCGCCCTGGCGGTAATCCACCTGGACACCCATCGCCTGCGCTTGCACCCGGGCGATCTCCAGGAATCCCGGGGTCAGGTCGATGCCCGTGACGGTGTGCCCCAGGGCGGTCAGGCGATTGGCGTGGCGGCCAAAACCGCAAGCCAGATCCAGGATCGTCGCCGGGTGTGTCAATCCTAAAGCCTGCACTAGCAGTTCCACCTGATGAGCGGTGCGCTCGGGAGAGGTGATATCCTGATAGAAATACATATAGTCATCGACCTCGAACACGCTCTCGAAATCAAAATCCTGAATGGCGGGCACTTGGAGGGGACGCCAGGCAGCCTCGAAGGCGGTTTCGACAATTTCTTGGGCGATGGCTGTCCTTTGAGCCCAGTGCTCGGGGTCAGTATCATAGGCTGCGGCAGCTTGCATCTGCTGCTCACCATCGGCGGCCTGTGGCTGGTAGCGGTCGGCTGACTCCCAATCCAGGCCACTCACCGAGACAGTGCCAATACGAAAACCCGCCCGCCGCAGTAAGATTGGCCATTCGACATCTACACCAAACGGACGCCCTGGTTGGGTGTTAGCTATTAGGAATTCAACCGCCCGGCGGCTAAAGCCTTTTGAGCCGGCACTGAAATCGGCTGAGCGTCCAAGGAGGCGCGAGCCAACTAAATTACTGACGGCCTCGGTTTGAGCCAGTGCTTGCGGATGCGTACCATAGGCCTGCTGGTCACGGCCGATGATCAGGCAGTCATACTCAGCAATAGATGCGGTCACTGCACGCCACTCCTCCCGTCGGGTTTCCACCCAGCGCAGCAAGCGATCCAGATCGGCATAGTGAATAAACTGTACCGGAGTATCAAGAGCGTGTTGCAACGCCAGACGTCGCCCGCCACTCCAGTCCTGCATATTGATAAGGGATAAACGCCCATCAGCAAGGCTTTCAAGGGGCTTTATCTCTGCCAGCGCATCCGCCTCGACAAACGGCGGCATGGCAATCACGATGTATGCGTAGGAAGCCAGCAAATCGGGCAGCAGGCGTATCAAGCGCGGCAGCTCGCCGCGCGGGTTCCAGGTGGCAGCCAGGCAGACATCCATAGGTAACTTCCTATGCTATCATCCGCATGGCAAAATCGCCTTCAACCTCAAACTCTACCAGCCCCTGCCAGCAGCCACTGGCATCCAGACGCACCAGATGAGCATGGCTGGCACAAGTGCAGTGCGGGTTGAGCGGGTCCGGGCAGTTACGAATGAGATGACGCACCGCCGCCAGGTCAGCTGCGGCGACGCGATACCCGATATGCTTCCAGTCAATGGTATCCAGGGCGCTGTGGCGCTCTTCAGCATACACGGCCAGACCGGTGAAGTGACATTGCGTGCACTCGATCACCTGCAACATCAGATCGCCTGAGCATTCATCCTCCGGCAGTTGAATAGCCTGGGTAATTTCCAGGCTGCCGGTTTCAAGACATTGGGGACAAACAAATGACATTAAACACCTGATCCAATTCAGTCGCGAGTAACGATACTGACAATTTTACCGGGAACGTAAATGAAGCGAGTAATAGTTTTACCCTGGATATGAGGCTGCACTTTCATGCTGGCCAATGCAGCCTGGCGCACTTCGGACTCACCGGCATGATCCGTGATTTCGATGGTATCGCGCAGTCGTCCATCAACCTGGACGGGGATCAAGATAGTTTCGTCACGCGCCAGGATGGGATCCCACTCCGGCCAGGGCTGTTGGTGCACGCTGCCGCTGTGATTGGTCAGCCCCCACAGCTCGTCAGCGATGTGGGGAGCCGCCGGAGCCAACAGGACCAGCAAGGTATCCAAGGCGCGGTGGAAGGCAGCTGTATGCCAGGCGCGGCGGCGCTGGCGCTCGCCCAGGACATTGGCGAACTCCATCAGGGCGGAAATCATGGTATTAAATCGAAAGCTGGCAATCCGCTCGCTGACCTGGCGAATGGTTTTGTGGCGCAGACGCTCCAACTCGGGATCATCTCCCCCGGCACTTGCACTGCGACCATAAGTCTCGCCATACAGAGTCCAGAGGCGGTTCAGGTAGCGCCAGGCCCCGCTTAGGCCTTCAGTGCTCCAGG
>JAGDMX010000449.1 GCA_017860725.1 Chloroflexota bacterium
GGAGTCAGCCGACCAGCGGGAATGGGGCGCTTTTGGGTGCGCTGCATTTTGACGTCATCATAGCGGTCTATGTACTGGTTGATCGCCCCAGAGCCGCCCGCTGCCATGAAGCCGCCCAGCAGCGTCCAGAATGTCACTGTAAGCGATGGCCAGGCCTGCCCGCCAATCACCATACCGGTGTAGGTGGTGACCAGCAAGAGAGCTACGACGATCGGTTTGGTGAGCATCAGGAAGTCCTTGGCCAGGCCTTTCCGCCCTACCGCTGCGGCAGCCTCCATCATTTCTTCTTCGGTGCTGCGCGCTGCAAACCCTATTACAACCACCTGCACCACTAGCGCGGCCCACACCGCCACTGCAGTTGCCTGGTGGAGCGCCAGCAGATAAGCCGGTGGATCATCCACCATCTGTGCGCCTAACAGCGCTTGAGCATAAAACAATACTACCGCGGCTGTGCTTGCCACCAGGATCGGCGCTTTCGTCCGTTGGCTGCGCCAGGCGCGCCCTAACAGGATCGTCATCATTACCGCTGTGACCGCCACAATTGCACGGTGGGACAGATCGATCCAGGCTGATGGGTTACCTCCTACAAGGGGTTGGGGGCATAACGGCCAAGTCGTGCAGATGCCGCTCGACTGGCTGCCGGCAACGACTGTACCGCTGACCAACAGAAGAAAAGCCATCCCCAAAGTGATCAGCGACAGGCGTGCAAACGGCGACCGGAAGACCATTCGCATCGGTAATGATTTCTCAGCCTGCTGTGCAAAACAATATCCCGCCACCAGACTGACCAGCACACCGGCCTGGATAAGGAGCGAAAGTCCCAGGTGCAGCGCCGATACCCATGCTTGCTGCCCCCAGACATCCGCGAAGGCCGCCAGTCCACCCAGTAATATCTGGGACAACATTAACCCAGCCGCCAGGATCATGGATCGGCTAACCCAAGGCTGGCCGCGGAAATCACGCCATGCCAGCCAGGCAGTTACGCCTACCAGCAACGCCGCTAAAACGGCAATTGCCCGGTGTAGGTAATCCAACAGAGCATTTTGTTCAATCGGAGGTGTGAAGCTCCCCAGGCAGGTCGGCCAATCCGGGCAGGCGCCGCCCGAGCCCGTGGCGCGCACGATTCCCCCAGCCAGGATCAGCAGGAAAACCGCGATCGCTGCACTGAGTGCCACTGCAGTATATCGTTTCAATTTATACTCGAATGAGTTCTTTATCATGGATTTACTCGGCTTCAACGTACACATCTGATGGCTGCTGCCCAATCGGGCCACTTTTTTTATTTGCTTTCTCGTGCCGGCGGATATAAACCAGGTAGCCAATCCCTAGGATCGCAGCAAAGGTAAACCATTGCAGGGCATAACCTAGGTGAGGGCCTTCGGTCAGGTCCAGTTCGGGCTGGGTGCGAATCGGCATATCGTTCCAGTCCGCAGCCGGTTTTTCCTGGACGTATGCCGGCAGGAGCGAGAGGCTCGCTTGCTGGGAGATTGCAGGGACGTTAACAAAGTTCCATGCTCTGATCGGCGCACCCCCGGGAACCGGCGTTGGGTCGCTGCGGCTGCCGAAATCGGCCTGGCTGCGAGAGGCACGGATAACGCCGCGCACTTCCACGATGCCTGGCTCGTTGAATTTCGACCAATCACCGCCCTCGAAATCCGCTGCGGATATCCAACCCCGATCTACCAGCACAGCCTGGTCACTGCCATTGATTTTCAGCGGCGTAATCAGATGAACGCCCCACTGATTGTTCAGGTACTGGTTGCGCAAGGCAATTTCTTGGGTGTGGTCATATTCCCCAACCACCACCACCTCCCGGTATTCCATCTCTGCCAGCGGAACACCCAGCGCCTCACCACCCAGCACCAGCTCAGGCTGATCCAATTGCGCTTGCACCTTGGCATTGAATGTCCGGCGGCTCTCCAGGCGATCTAACTGCCAGATGCCCAGGCGGATCATCACTGCCATTGCTGCCAGAACTAACAAGGTCGCCAGCAGCCATTTCCGGGTAAACAGTTGTTTCATTTTTTACTTTCTTAAGGTACAGGTCAGGCCGCTGACGGTTTCGGTTTTTTATCTACCGGAAAGATCAGCAGGCTGTAGATGAACAGGAATATGGCAGTCGCAGGGGCAGCCAGAAACAAACCGGTCACTCGCGTTCCAATAGATGTCCCGGTGCGGATATCCAGATTCAGGTAATTTGTCGTTTGAAAAGAGCATGAGTAAGCGAGCTTGTCGGCCGTCTCCATCACCAGGCTGCCGGTTGTGCCCGGCGGTACCCAGATCGGTCCCAACTGGTGGCTGACTACATCCTGGTTAACCACCTCCAGGGTATCTCCCAGCACAAAGATCATCTCGGCTGGGATTGAGGGGATATCTTGCCCCTTGGCGATCTGTTCGGCAGTGCCGGTCGGGATGACCAGCTGGACAGTCTGTGGCGGGCGATCATAATCATCTTTTTGCCAGAGATAGGCCAACTCATTGAATATTGCCACCCCAACAAAGGAGATCAAGAGCACTATCCCCAAACGGACCAGGTAAGGGCGGGTTTTAAACTTTTTTTCCATGTTTACTTGCTCAGTTATTCCATAACCAGATGGGCAATATCGCGGGATATTTTTTCCGCTTCCATTCCAAAGGGGAATGTTAGCCGCCAGTTACCCTGCTTGTCGATTGCATAGATGCGAGCAGTATGGTCGATCAGGTAACCTGCTTTGGAGGCACTTTCCTGTTTTTCTACCAGTACACCGTAGTCCTCCCAGGTTTTCTGCAGCACTTCCAGATCACCAGTCAAGCCGATGAACGCCGGGTCGAAGCCTGCCAGATAGGTACCTGTACGCTCGGCTGTATCGCGTTCAGGGTCAACCGTCACGAAAACAAACTGCACGTCTTGAGCCCGATCGCCCAGTTGGCTCTTGACCCGGCGAAACTCCGATAGCGTCACCGGGCAAACATCCGGGCAGTTAGTATATCCGAAGAAAATCAAGACCACTTGCCCCTG
>JAGDMX010000450.1 GCA_017860725.1 Chloroflexota bacterium
ACCCGGCTTGGCGCTGGTCCAGCCATCTATGTTGCCGACAGCGCAACCCTCTCTGACCCGCGCCTGGTACGCTTCCTGATGGAGACGGCAGAAAGTGCGGGGCTTCCATACCAGATTCGCCAACCCGGCGGTGGGGGAACGGACGCAGGCGCCATTCACAAACAGCGCACGGGTATCCCCAGCGTTTCTGTTTCAGTCCCGGGGCGCTATGCCCACACTGCCGCCTCAATTACCCGGCTGGCTGACTGGAAAAACACCCTCGCCCTGGTTCATGCAGCGCTGTGCCGGATCTCACCGGAATTATTGGTGCCAGAGCGGTAATCGCTCAAACAGCCTGCCGTGCCTAACATCCCTGCACTCCAGGGTGACGATCAGGCAGGTCTAATAACGTTGCAGGAGACTTTATGAAATCCTTGATCAAAAAACTCGTCGAAATCAACAGCCCATCCGGCTACGAATCGAAAATTCGAGACGTAATCCGCGCTGAGGTCGAGCCCTATGCTGATGATATTCGGGTTGACGCCCTCGGAAACCTGATCGCCCGCAAGGGGCACAGCGGAAAGAAAATTATGCTGGCTGCCCACATGGACGAGATTGGCGTGATCATTACGCATATCGACGAGAAAGGCTTTGCCCGCTTCACCGGTCTGGGAGGAGTCAGGGTCGCCAATCTGCCCGGCAGCCGGGTGCGATTCCTCAACGGTGCGACCGGTGTGATCGGCTTGGAGAGAGCAGATGAAAACGGCCGCGTGCCGGCTCTCGACCAGATGTACATTGACCTGGGCGCCTCCAGTCGGGAGAACTGCCCCGTGCGGCTGGCGGATGTAGCCGCTTTTGAGCGACCGTTTGCTGATCTTGGAAATCGCCTGGTCTCTAAAGCCATGGATGACCGTATCGGCGTGGCAATCCTGATACAGACCCTGGCGCGTATCAAGCAGCCCGCGCACACCCTGTACTTCGTCTTCAGCGTCCAGGAAGAGGTGGGCATCCGCGGTGCCGTTACAGCAGCCTTCAGCCTGGATCCAGATATAGGAATCGCCGTCGATGTGACCGACACCGGTGATACCCCCAAAGGCATCAAGATGGAGGTGAGTTTAGGGAAAGGCCCGGCTATAAAGGTGCGCGATTCAGGAATGCTGACCGACCCGCGCCTGGTCGAACTGATGGTGGATACCGCCAACAAAGCTCGCATTCCATACCAGCTCGAGATCCTGGAGCGCGGTACAACGGATGCGCGCGCTATCCAGCTCACCCGTGAGGGTGTACCCGCAGGGTGTATCTCGATCCCTTGCCGCTACATCCATTCGCCTTCGGAGATGGTGGACTACTCTGACGTCGAGAATGCTGTAAACCTGCTGGTGAAGCTGCTTACCAATCCGTTCGATATCTTATGAACTTGCTACTGCTCCTTGTGCTGTTATTTGCAGCAGGGTGCACTGCTATCCCTAAAGCAGGGCCGACCAGCCTTCCGGCAACGCTTCCCGCACCTACGCTCACCCCCCTCCCTACCGGCGCTGTTACCGCAACACCTGCCGGGCCGGTAACCCTGAGAATCTGGTTACCCCCAGAGCTTGATCCAAATTCTGGCAGCCCGGCTGGAGAGATACTGAAAGCCCGGCTGGAAGAATTTAGCAGCCGCCGTCCCGGAGCGCATATCGAAGTGCGGATCAAAGCGCCTGATGGACCAGGAGGCTTGCTGGACTCATTGACAACCGCCAGCGCCGCCGCACCACTGGCGCTTCCAGACCTGGTTGCACTACCCCGCCCCATCATGGAAACAGCTGCCCTTAAGGGGCTGGTCCATCCTTATCAAAATCTCACCAACCCGATCGATGAGCCTGATTGGTTCCCCTACGCAAGGCAACTCGCCCGCCTGCAAGACAGCGTATTCGGTATCCCGTTTGCCGGGGATGCCATGACCATAGTTTACAGGCCTTCGGTTATCAGCACGCCGCCGGATGCGCTATCTTCAGCGTTTGAATCGCCCGATATCCTGGCTTTCCCGGCAGCCGACCCGCAAGCCTTATATACCCTGGCTTTATACCAGGCAGCCGGTGGAGGTGTGCGCGACGAGCAGGGACGCCCTATTCTGGATGCAAACGTGCTGGAACAGGTTCTGTCTTTCTACCAGGCTGGTTCTCAGTCGCAACTAACCCCCTTTTGGCTCACCCAATTCCAGAATGATGCCGAATCCTGGCAGATTTACAAGGAAGGGCGAGTGCCGATGGTCGTCACCTGGATGTCACGTTACTTACAAGAGCTCCAGCCGGATATGGCAGCCGCACCCTTGCCTACCCTGAGCGGTGATGACTTTACACTGGCATCCGGCTGGGTATGGTCCCTGGCTTCACCGGATCCGGAACGGCAGAAACTGAGCACTGAGCTGGCTGAGTTCTTAAGTGACAGCGAGTTCATGGCGCAATGGACAGCCGCGGCAGGCTACCTGCCCACGCGTGCCAGCGCCTTGACCTCATGGCAAGATGAAACAATCCAGACGCTGGCAAGCCAGATCCTGATGTCTGCACAACTTTATCCGCCTGAAGATCTGCTGACCAGCCTGGCCCCTGCCCTGGAGCGGGCAACCGTTGAGGTGCTCAAACAAGAAAGCGATCCACAAAAAGCCGCCCAGGAAGCTGCGGAGAGCCTGATGATACCCTGACCTCAAGATGGTATAATACGGCTTCTCAGCCCACGACCCGCTCCTTGTACCACTTGTGGTGCTGTTGACACAGACTGCTGGCGGTGATATCATGCCAGATGGAGATTATTTATGTCGGAGGACAATTCGTTCGATGAGGGTTCCCTCATCGAAGACAATTTTACGGATGAACCTGCGCAACCGTTGCCAATAACCGGTTCTTCCAATACACCAGCAAGCAAGAGCAAACTAGTTTCATTTTGGGAAGGGGTTTCGAAAGCAGGCCTGGCAGAGACGACCACTCGCTTGGGTACAAGCATCTTACTGGTCGCCCTGATCCTGATCGTTGCCTGGGCCAT
>JAGDMX010000082.1 GCA_017860725.1 Chloroflexota bacterium
GTTACTGTGCTGACCTCTCAGTACATGAATACCCTGCCAAACCAAGAATTCATGGATGGTATACGGGTTATTCGTTCAGCGGTGCTGGCGCGCGTCAGCAAAGGAGTGATCTCGCGCGAGCTGGGCTGGCTCGCCAGTGAGCTGGTTAAGACGCATGATGTGATTCACCTGCACCTGCCGCAGTTTGACGCCCCCGGGATCGCCTTGCGCGGGCGGATTGCACACAAGCCTACAGTGTTAACTTATCACTGCGATTTGAGTCTTCCACCCGGACGCTTCAACAGCCTGGTCAATCAAGTCGTGCATCAGATGAATAACCAGGCGGCACGTTTTTCAGATCTGATTGTGACTTACACTCAGGATTACGCCGATCACTCCCCGTATTTATCGCGGTTTCGCAGCAAGCTGCAGATCATTCCACCTCCAGTCGTGCTTCCAGAAGCAGCTCCCGGGTCAGTGCAGTCATTCGAGCGCCAAAACCAAACCGGCAAGAGACGCCCGGTGATTGGCATGGCGGCCCGCCTGGCAACCGAAAAAGGGGTAGAAATCCTGCTGGAAGCCCTGCCGCGCATCCTGGAAAGATTCCCCCGCGCGCAGGTATTGTTTGCCGGTCAGTATTTAGACGTTCTAGGCGAAGAAACCTATGCGCAGAAATTAATGCCGACCATCTCCCGCTACCAGGAGGAAGGCCACTGGAAATTCCTGGGAGTCCTGAACCCAGCAGAGATGGCAGCTTTCTATCCCAACCTGAATGTCCTGGTTGTACCCAGCCTGAACTCAACGGAAGCTTTTGGGCTCGTCCAGATCGAAGCCATGATGAACGGCGTGCCCTGCGTAGCTTCTAACCTGCCGGGGGTACGCCAGCCCATCCTGACTACCGGAATGGGAATTGTTGCCCCGATTGGCGATTCAAATGCCCTGGCAGAGTCGATCCTCACGGTCCTGGAAAATCCGGAACAATACCGCGGCGATCCGGCGGCAATCCGCCAGCGTTACACACCTGACTCAATTGCGGCGGAGTATGAAGCGATATTTTCCAATTTACTGGCACAGAAACGCTCTCAATAGCTTCGGCGTTTGAACTCGCCATGAATTGATCAGCCTTAATGACGAATTACACCACTTCCCCTGATTTGCAATATTCCTCCAACGACTCACTCACTGAGCAGGATTACCTTTGGCCACAACTCCTAAGCCTGCCGTATTTCCGCGCCCTGCTCCGAGCCGTCGAAGCCCGCTTCTACCACGATATCGAGCTGCCAGCCCCCTGCCTGGATTTGGGATGTGGGGATGGGCATTTTGCCACAATGACGTTTAAACGCCCGCTTGAGGTTGGATTGGATCCGTGGACCGGTCCGATCCGCATTGCCTCTGGTACGGGGGCTTATCAATCACTGGTTCAATCGAATGGGGGTACCATGCCGTTCCCGGACGGACATTTCGCCAGCGCGGTCAGTAATTCTGTGCTCGAGCATATCCCGGATCTCGACACCGTTCTGCATGAGACCAACCGGGTGCTTAAACCGGGTGCGCCTTTTATTTTCTGCGTCCCCAATGATCAATTTTTACCCAATCTCTCAATCGCCCAGGGTTTGACCCGAATGCGACTCCGTGGCCTTGCCAGGTCTTATCGAGCATTTTTCAACCGCATCACCCGCCACCAGCATTGCGATCCTCCCAGTATCTGGCAAGCACGCCTGGAGCAGGCCGGTTTCGTGATCGATCGTTGGTGGCATTATTTCTCACCGGCCGCGTTACACACCCTAGAATGGGGTCACTACTTTGGCCTGCCCTCATTAGTTAGCCATGTAATCACCAAGCGATGGATACTGGTTCCTAAGCGCTGGAACCTGGCTTTGACCAATCGCTTGGTACGGCCTTACTATGACGAGAACCCATACCGAGAAGATGGCACCTATACTTTCTACATTGCTCACAAGGTATGAAGGGGTAATCATCTGTGATGGATGAACCAAGCATCCTGGACTATTTAAAAGCCAAGCTGACTCCCTGGAAAAAGACAGTTATTACGATATCGGCGGCGGAGCAAGCACAGGGAGAAGCCCAGGAAATTCCCCATGCGGGAGATGTGGCCGGCGGATCAAAATCGGAGGAAGGTTCCAGCGAAACCGTCCGGACGCAGGCTTTACCCTGGCGCGCCTTTCTGGCATTTACCCTGGCATTGATCGCGCAGATCAGCTTAGAGCCAGGTCCGGATCGCACCTGGCTGACCGGTCTCGTACTTTATCTGTTCAGTGCGGCATGCGTCGTTTGGTCGGTCAAGGTAGGAGAATGGCGGCTGGCTCCCATCCCTCAGGATGAATCTCACACCGACCCCTTCACACTGCGGTTAGTCCCGGCTCTGGTCGGACTGGTTTGCGCAGGCCTGGTATTTATCACCTCAGGTGGAAATCGGTTTACATTATTAAATCTTGCCCTGCTGATTGCAGCACTAATTTGCCTGGCATGGGCTTTTTGGCCAGTAAAACCGAAAGATGATCCAACCCCGGAAATTACAGCCTTCTCTTCAGGGAATTTAGCATCAACGGGTAAGCCGTCGAACTGGGCATGGTTTCTTTTGGCGTTATTTGCCGGAGCAATCATTTTCCGCTTTCTAGACTTCAATGGGC
The DNA here is from genome assembly GCA_017860725.1 of Chloroflexota bacterium. Classification (GTDB taxonomy): domain Bacteria; phylum Chloroflexota; class Anaerolineae; order Anaerolineales; family UBA4823; genus CTSoil-045. The sequence goes on from JAGDMX010000082.1 coordinate 2,631, forward strand.
TGCCACCCGAGATGACCAGCGACCACGCTGAAAAGATCCTGGATGTAACCCGTGTGCTGGATGGACAAACCAACATCTTTTTCCGAAATAATGGGGGCAGAGAGGCGTTGCATTTTTACTTAATCACCGCTTTGCACAAATTACTCAACATCGAGTTGGGTTATAGCGTCCTGAAACTCAGCACCATCCTGATCGGGTTACTGGCTCTGCCATTTCTATACCTGGTAGGTTTGGAAGTTGCCAATCGGCGGGTAGCATTGCTGGCGGTAGCTTTTGCCGCTGTCGCTTACTGGCCGATGATCATCTCCCGGGTTGGACTGCGCCTCCCCTTCTACGTTCTGTTCACTGCTTCCACTTTGTATTTCTTAGTACGTGGCATTCGCACCCAAAATCGGCTGCATTTCATGCTAGCTGGAATCTCGCTGGGTCTGAGCTTTTACGGGTACAGCGCCGACCGGGTATTGTTGATTGTGGTAGTCGTAGCCGTCGGTCTTTATCTGATCCACCAACAATCTGCAGGCCGACGTCAGCAAACCCTGTGGATGACCGTGCTGCTTCTGCTTTTCGCAGGGGTCATCTTGATGCCCCTGTTGCGCTATATCCTGGACGAACCGGGAAATTTCCTCTTCCGCACGCTAACCCGCATGAGCAGCCTGGAACGTCCCTTGCCCGAACCGGGTTGGCAGATCTTTCTCTCTAACATGGGACGTGCATTGACCATGTTTTATTGGGACGATGGTGAAGTATGGCTGGCATCTATTCCACACCGGCCCGCGCTGGAATGGATCACAGCGGCATTATTCTACTGTGGTGCCATCTTAGTAATCATGCGCTACATCCGTAGCCGGCATTGGCTTGACCTGTTTTTACTGTTATCCATCCCACTTTTCTTAATACCATCGGCAATGGCTCTGGCATTTCCGGACGAAAACCCCAACCTGTACCGCACGGGTGGAGCCATCATTCCTGTCTTCCTGATGATTGCTCTATCCATGGATGGCTTGATGTCTGCCCTGGTAGATCGAGTCAGCCGACCAAGAGGAGGACTGATCGCATGGGGCGTGGCCATCGCTCTCGTCTTATTGACTGCGGTTCAGAGTTATAATTTAGTGTTCAACCAGTATGCCCAGCAGTACCGATTATCCGCCTGGAACACATCTGAGATGGGGCGCGTAACGAAAACCTTTATTGAGCTAACCGGCACCTCCGACAGTGTCTGGCTAATTGCCTACCCGCACTGGGCCGATTCACGCCTGGTTGCGATCAATGCCGGCTTGCCTCGGGAGGATTTTGGCTTGTATCCTGAACAACTCGCGACTACACAAACCGTACCCGGTGCCAAGCTGTTCCTGGTAAAACCTGAAGATCAAGCCTCCATCTCAGCCTTAGAGCAAATGTATCCCCTGGGGTGGTTCCAAGAATATCAATCTAAAGTCCCCGGAAAAAACTTCCTGGTATTTCTGGTGCCTTCTGCAGAGCTCCCATTAACACCAGGGGTGCTCCCTTCCACAGAATCATAACGAATGGAACAAGAGTCGTCTCAACACAAGCCAGCCCGCACAGCCTGGGTCTACATCCTGCTGCTTATTGCTGTCCTTCTGGGTGCAGCCTACTTCCGCTTGACCGGTATTGATTGGGGCGAGAACCAGTATCTCCACCCAGACGAGCGCTTTATGATTTGGGTCGGGACGGATATCTCACCGACGATTACAACTGAGACTGAAACCGGTGCAGAAAAACGCTGGATATCATTCTCCGAATATTTCGACACTGCCAACTCACCGCTCAACCCGAATAACCGCGGCCATGGATTCTACGTCTATGGCACATTCCCCTTGTTTATCACCCGTATGGCGGTAGAGTGGATTTTCGGTCACAGCGGTTTCGACGAAATGACGCAGGTCGGGCGGGCGCTATCGGTGCTGGCAGATTTACTCACGATTCTGGTAGTTTTCCTGATAGCCGACCGTATTTACGATAAGCGGGTTGGGCTGCTCGCAGCGGCTTTCTCTGCCGCCGTTGTTATGCAAATTCAGCAGGCGCATTTCTTCACCATGGATGCTTTCCTGCTATTCTTCATGACGCTGGCGCTTTACTTTGCCGTCGAGATTTCGGTTGACCGAAGAGTATGGGATACAGCAGCTAAATTCTCGCTGCTACGGCTGATCAAACACCCGCTTTTCTGGTACAGCCTGGCCTTCGGAGTGGCCTACGGGATGGCAATGGCATCCAAGATCAATGCGCTTCCGATCGCCTTACTGCTGCCTGCTGCCTTTGTACTGCGCTGGCTGCGAATGCCACCTGGGCAGCGTTCCAACTTTGCCGTGCCAGTGCTCCTGTGCTTGGCAATCGGAGGCTTTGTCAGCCTATTGGTTTTTCGCATCCTGCAACCGTATGCATTTGAAGGTCCAGGGTTCTTTGACGTCAAAATAAACCCGCAGTGGATCGCCAATCTGAAGGAGCTGCGCAATCTGACTTCCTCAGCCGTTGATTTCCCACCGGCCATGCAGTGGGCTCGCCGCCCCATTTGGTTCTCCGGTCAGAACCTGGTAATGTGGGGATTAGGACTGCCGCTCGGTATTCTAGCCTGGGTCGGATTTCTGGGGGCTGGTTGGCGCATATTTAAGGGTGATTGGCAGAAGCACGCGCTGTTGTGGGGATGGACTCTCTTATATTTCACCTGGCAATCACTGGGCAATAATCCCACCATGCGCTACCAGCTACCGGTTTACCCGACTCTGGTAATTTTTGCGGGGTGGGCTATCGTCGCGCTGTGGGATCTGGGCAAGAGAACTGACAAGCGGGCTAACATACCAAAAATTGCTGCCGTGCTCATCGGAGCGGTTGTTCTGATAACGACCTACACCTACGCCTTCGGTTTTACTCGCATCTATACCCGACCGATCACGCGCATCGAGGCTTCGCGCTGGATTTACCAGAATATTCCAGGACCGATCAACCTGCGTATTCAAACCCAAGAAGGACTTTATAATCAGCCGATCCCGATTCCTTACAATGCAGTGATCAGCCCCCAACTGCCTTTTGTGACCACTTTCAAAGCACGTGAAGCTGGAACTCTAGCTGAGGTCTTTCTACCGCATGTCAAGGATCAGCAGATTGACCCCCAACAGCGAACGCTGACCGTCGATATTCTGGCTTCACGCGATGCAGAAACCCCATTGGGGACAGGCAAGCTCACTGACGATTTCACCAATAGCCAGGATACGCGTGGTGACGGCTATACACTGACCCTGGACCGGCCAGTGGAGCTTCAAAAAGATCAGGAATTCGTACTCAGGCTGCAAATCGCCAATGAAGTGCCTCTTGTCATCGATGCCAGCCAGGCGTCATTGCGATTCAAGTCCGACCAGGGTGAAATCTCGGATCACCCCATCGATCTGGCCAGCGGGACGATGCGTCCGAATGCAGCCTATCGCGCCGAGTTCACACCGGAACAATATGGCAGCATCACCGAGTTATTCCTGCCGATACAGCCTGACTCTGCCGATAGCTGGCAACCGAGTTCCCTGACGTTTTCACTCAGCCTACCCGGTGAAGAAAATGTGATTGAGCCCATACCGCTGCTGTCTGTACCTGCCCGTGAAGATGATCCACGCGGCCCCGGTCTACGGTTTCCGGTTCCCCTGGATGCTCCCCTCTTTCCGACTGAAACTTATGACCTGAATCTGCTCCCACCCGCCGACACGCGGGAAATCCTGCTCTCGGGTGCGGCAATTGCAAACGAAGGCGAATGGGACGATGGCCTGCCGTTGCGGATCGATGGCTACGATGGCTATGGCGGCATCTACACCTCGGATTTGAATTTCAATATGTATTGGGACGACAACCCTGAGAAGCTGGAACGCTTTACACGCATCCTGGATCAGGCGGATTACATCGTCCTCAGCTCGAACCGCCAGTGGGGCAGCCTGCCGCGCCTGCCGGAACGCTTCCCGATGACCACTACCTACTACCGCAATTTATTGGGCTGTCCGCCGGAGCGCACGATTGATTGGTGTTACCGTGTCGCCAAACCCGGTATGTTCCAGGGGGACCTTGGATTCGAGCTGGTTCAGGTATTCCAATCTGATCCGTCGATTGGCGATCTGCGTCTCAACGACCAGTTTGCAGAAGAAGCCTTTACAGTTTACGATCATCCCAAGGTGATGGTTTTCAAGAAAACGCAAGCTTACGACCCGCAGAAGGTTCAGAATATCCTGGGGGCCATAGATTTCTCTAAAGTTGTGCGCGTTCCACCCATGCAGGCGCCCAGCCGCCCAGCCAACCTGATGTTGCCGGCAGAGCGATTAACCGAACAGCAAAACGGCGGCACCTGGTCGGAGATATTCAACGTAGATGCTCTATATAACCGCTTCCCGGCGCTGGCAGTGATTCTCTGGTATCTCAGCCTCAGCATTTTGGGGTTGCTGGTCTATCCTTTGCTGCGGTTGGCATTCCCCGGGCTGGCTGACCGCGCCTATCCGCTGGCGCGCACCGCTGGCTTGCTGATTTTTTCTTACATTGTCTGGCTGGCAGGTTCGGCTCGTATTCCTTTCACGCGCACTACTATCAGTGTAATCTTTCTTGGGATGCTGGTGCTTGGACTGCTACTGGCTTATAGCCAAAGGCGTGAGCTCGGGCAAGAATGGCGAGAAAGTAAAAAATATTACTTGATGGTAGAAGGGCTGATGCTGGCCTTTTTCCTGCTGGATCTGTTAATCCGCCTGGGCAATCCCGACCTGTGGCACCCCTGGAAGGGTGGCGAGAAGCCGATGGACTTCGCTTACCTGAATGCCATCCTAAAAAGCACATCGTTCCCACCATTTGATCCCTGGCTTGCCGGTGGATATCTTAATTACTACTACTATGGCTTTGTTTTGGTCGGTGTGCTGATCAAATGGCTTGGGATCGTGCCGTCGATTGCCTATAACCTGATCCTACCCACCATGTTCAGCCTGATTGCCATGGGGGCCTTCTCTCTTGGCTGGAACCTGTTCAGCCATCGCCCTAATCAAACGGATGGTGAGGCAAAACCCAGTCGCATAAAACCCTTCTGGATCGGCTTATCGGCATCACTGGGCATGGCTCTTCTCGGCAACCTGGGCACTGTGCGTATGATTTACCAGGGATTTCAACGCCTGGCTGCACCTGGAGGCATGATAGAAGGCTCGGATCTGCTCACTCGCCTGGGATGGGCGATCCAGGGATTTTTCAAAGCTATGGCGGGCACACCGCTGCCATACTACCTGGGCGATTGGTATTGGATTCCCAGCCGGGCTATCCCCGCTCAAGGTGATGTCGAACCGATTACCGAGTTCCCGTTCTTCACTGTGCTGTACGGCGATCCCCACGCTCACCTTTACGCTCTACCGATCTCCCTCCTGGCGTTGAGCATTGGCCTAGCGTTTATTTTGGGACGCAGCCGCTGGAAGAACCTGTGGAGTGGATTGTTGGCCTTTTTGATCGGCGGCTTGGCAATCGGCGCCCTGCGCCCGACGAATACCTGGGATTTCTACACATACCTGGCACTAGGCTGCATTGCCGTGGGGTATAGCCTTTGGCGCTACTATACCCCGTCGGAAAGACTACTCAAGCGACTGCCTGTCCTGGCGGATCTCCCACAATCCCAGCAAAAACTATTGGCTGTCGTCGGGGGGGTTGGTTTGTTGGTGCTGCTTTCCTACCTTCTATTTCAACCCTACGCTCACTGGTATGG
>JAGDMX010000451.1 GCA_017860725.1 Chloroflexota bacterium
GAGTTCTAAAAAAGGTTTACTAATACTCAACCATCCATGTCAAAATGGACAGTTTCACGCTGGCTACCTGGTGAACTGGAATAAAGCCGTTCTTTCAGTGCCGTCGATAAACCTCAGAACCAGGGAACGACATCCACCAGCCCACTTTTTGTCGGTTTTCCAAACGAAGATATACTGACCAGTGAGTGGGTCATAGTTCAGGCTGTTGGCGCTGGCGCTTACCGTTTGCTCAATCGGATCGGTTACAGCTGTGGCAGGACATGAAAGGCTCAACACAGTTGGGTAGCCGTTGGCGAAGATCGCCAGCCCGAAGTCGCTGCCCAGGCTGAACTTGACCGCTACGGCGCTGCCGGCTTTGACTTTGTTATAGACTGGCTGATTATCCACTGGAGAGAAGAAACCGCTAAAACCGAATGAATCAAAGGCCAGCGAGGCAGTATCGTAACCACCTGTATAGTATGGATCGGTCAAATCTAGATCGGGTGAAATGACGAGGCCAAACCAGGCTTTGAGTGTATAACTACCTGGGATCTGGGCTGGTACCATCCAGCGGGCGCGTCCGGCATAATCTGTGATTGCAACACGGGTATACAACCTGGCACCGCTCACGTTGTCTAAGGTTAAAGCCACCGGTTTACCGGCTAAAGGCAATCCAGCCCTGGTCACAGTTGCAACATACTCCGTAGCTGTACTAAATTGCAGATGCTGTTCAGCCGGCGACAGTTCTACAGTGCTGATGCCAGGCACGACCTCGAATGGGCTGCTGGCAGCAGATGGGGCGTAGGTTTCATTCCCGTCGAAAGTCGCGGTTAACGCGTAGATACCGGGTTGGGCCAACAGGAAGAAATTGGCCGTTGCGCGGCCGTTGCTGTCGGTGACCTCCAGTCGCCCCTGATCTCCAAGGTAAAACGTGACCGGGACGCCAGCGAGCGGGATGTTTTGACCGGCTTCGCCTGGTGTGGTGAGCAGTGCGGTGAACTCCTGCTGACCGCCGTACGGTCCGCTGAGTGCGGGTTGCTCGAGCGTCAATGTCACCGGGAGCTGGCCCTGGGGTGGAGCTGCTGGATCTACCCCGATCCGGTAGTAGGCGCCCTCGTTGGTCATCATCGTCACTAGCCCGACCCCGTTAGCTGCCTGCACAACAAAACGCAGGTCTGCCGCAGAAGCGCCGTTCAGGACGAGAGTTCCTTTCCACAACCGCGTGTCATCCGGATCCTGAACCAGGTCCAGGGGCAGCCATGCTCCGGAGGAAGCTCCATTTTCGAAGCTGTACACGATCCAGGCCTCCTGGATCCCGGCGGCCGGGTCGCCGGTCACCGTGACTTCGAAGGAAACCGAGCCATCTGCATTGATGGACGAAGCGATGTGGGAAATATCCGGCGGGGCGGACAGGGCTGGCGTATTAGTCCAGTCTGGGTCTGTGCTGGTATAAGTGGTGATATTACTGCTGTAATATAAGCGGAAATCCATGCTATCAAAGCGCCTCAGCACGCCGGTCAGCGAGCCTGGGGTCGCCGAGCGATACTGGGCGAGCAACAGCGCCAGGCGGGTCGGGCCACCACCGCTGTTCAGGGCATCAAAGTAGTTGACATTCCACGGGCGGACCGGGTAGAAGGTATCCGAGAAGAAGGCCGGGTGCGGGGCGCGCAGGTCATCCGTGGCTGCGCCGGTCAGCGGCGTCCGGCCGGGCAGATCGGTATAGGTTCCGCCGCGCCAGCCGGCGCCGCGCAGCACAAAATCGGCATCTGGAGAGGTGACGTTGAGCATATCCAGCGGCAGTACCGGTTCGGCTGGATTAACCACTCTGCCATCCGGCCCTTCCAGATAGACGGCGTCCACCGTCGTCCCACTTGACCCGTCTGCCTGATCGAGGGTCACGGTGTGCTCGGTGAGCTTGGAGGTAGCATCGGGGTTGAGATAATTTAGATACAGGTCAGCATACTCGAGACCCAACGCTGAACCCGGATTTTCTGCAAAAGTTATGGTGCTGGTCACGATGGAATCATCGACCGGAGCCGGGATGCGTCCTGGTAGATCAAACTGGAGCATCGGCAGGCCGAACAGGGTGGCTTCCAGCACCGATTTCTCGTGGATGCCGCGCATCAGCGGGGTCCCTGCCAGGTAGGCCTGCTTGGCCTGCACCAGGGCTTTGCCGACTGCCACCGGCCCACTACCATAGCGCAGTTGGCGGGTGAATTCCAGGTAGAGCCGCTCACTGTATTCGATAAACTCAGTATCGCCATACTGGTAGCCGGTGCCGCCGATGAAGGTTGCGCCTTTTTTCGCAAACGCCTCGCTGTACACCAGGCTGTTGGCGAAATCTGTGCTCGAGGCCAGCACTTCGCCAGCGGACAGGCGGGTTTGGTAATCGGCTGCCAGGGCGCTGTTGGCTGAGAAGTGACCGGCCAGGAATACGATATCGTGAGAGCTATCCAGAAGGCTGGAGCGCAAATCGTCAGCCGTCCAGGCTAAAGGATCCTGCGGCGATAGGGCGCTGTCCATGATCAATGTATCGACGGCTGGCCCACCCAGGCTGGCCTGCAGCTCGTCGCGCACGGCGTTGGCGGCGTCTTCCAGGAAATCATAGCCGGTCACCAGCGCGTTGGTGGGCGTGACGGTGCCGTTGGGAGTATTCAAATAGATATCCAGCATATGGTTGATGTCGGCTGCCGTCTCGACCAGGCGACCCACCGCCAGGTCAGGGACCGGCAGCGTTCCGGCTTTGTAGGAAACTTCCGCTGCCGCGCCATAGGCATCCTGGCTGAGTATATAGCCCGACTTCAGGCTGGCCTGGGAGGTGGTGTTGTCGCGTACCGGGGGCGAGTAATCGATCTCACTGGCCAGCAAGGCAGCGTCGGTATAGCGGAAGAAGGGGATGGCCTGGTCGTTGCCGACCAGGACGATATACTCGAGCGGGTTGATAGCCCGGAAGAGATCCACGATTCTTTTAACTGCATCGGCTTGCAGGTTCTTGGCATATACGCAGGCAGGGTAATTTTCTGCCTGCATAGAAGCAGCGCTGACCCGGTCATCGGCACCCACGTTTACTACGATCCCGGCTGTTCGTGAGGCGATGGCGTTCAGCCTGGTCTGCATCGCCGCTTTTTCAGCTTCCGTGCCTTCTGTAAGGCCAGGATTAACAAGGATTAAGGTCTGGAAATTGCCAGGGCCTATTTCGGTTGTGGGGTCTGGCAGCAGTGGGTTGACCTGACCGCATTCGCCGCTGAGCAGCGTGACCTGCAGGCGGAAGGGAGTATCGGGGTCAAAAGCGCCGTTGCGACCGCGCACCCGTACGTAAAACTCCCCGCTCTTCGTCCAGGTGTTGGCGATGATGCCCTCACCCAACGTACCTTCATGAGCAGAGACGGCGATCAGGCTGCGCGTCTGGGCGCTGGAGAAAGTATCTGGGCTGAAAGTATCGGGCGAGAAGGTATCCGGGCTGAAAGTATCCGGGCTAAAGGTGTCTGGCGAGAAGGTATCCGGGCTAAAAGTGTCAGGCGAGAAAGTATCCGGCGAGAAGGTATCCGGCGAGAAGGTGTCCGGCGAGAAGGTGTCCGGGCTAAAAGTGTCAGGCGAGAAAGTATCCGGCGAGAAGGTGTCTGGAGAGAAAGTATCCGGTGAGAACGTATCCGGGCTGAAGGTATCCGGGCTGAAGGTGTCGGGACTGAATGTATCCGGCGAGAAGGTGTCTGGGGCAAACTCGGCGCTGAGCTGCGTCAGGTCCTGGCTGGAAGTGAGCTCTTTATAGGCCTCGGCAATATCCTTATAAAGGGCCAGGTCGTAGTTGGCGGGCAGACCGGTCAGGGTGATGATCACCTTGCTGCCAGGCTGGATGGTGAACTTATACCAGCGCGATTGGCCCTGTCTTTCAATGTAGCGGTCGACCGATCGGGTGGAAACATCTGGTTGGGCGACTTGCAGCGGCAGGGGTGCAGCTTCCGTCCAGTTGGTGTTCCAAACCTGGGCTTCGTAGGCGCCTAGATCTACATGCTCCTGGAAAATGCGTGGTTTGCTGTCCAAATCCGTCATCCATGATGGGATATAAGCGTTATCACCGGCATCAAGCGCTGGGGAGGCCGGCTGGAGGTGATAGTCGCCCGTCAGCGAACTGATGAACAGCGGTTCGCCACTGATCAATTCCGAGCAGGTACCCGGGCAATAGCTATCTTCTAAGAGGCTTCGATTCACAATCGGAAATTCGGTTGTATAACCGATGCTGATGAAATCAGGGCCCAGATTTTCATCCGTGTTTCCCCACACGATCGAATTGTCGAGCGTTGGTGCGCTGTTATAGGTAGAGAATGCACTGCCACCGTCAGTGGAGCTATTCCCGGCAACAGTAGCATTCACGAGTACGGGATCACTGTAGCCGTAATTGGCCATGCCAGCGCCCCGGTAGGCTGAATTACCGGCGAGCAGGAGATTGTAAAAGGTGGGAGAGCTTGCATAGGTATAAAAGCCGCCGCCAAGGCCGTCCGCCGTATCGACCGAATTGTTCGTAACCGAGACATCGGTAAATTGACCGGTAGAACCCGCATTCGTCAACGCAATGCCACCGCCTTCGCTTTCAGCGAAGTTGCTATCGACGACGGTATGTTCCATCATAACCGTGCCATTCGTCCACAGCCCACCGCCGTCAACGCCAGCGGTATTGGAGCGCAGCTCGCTGGAGATGAGATCGGTCGCGTTGTAGATCGCCAGACCGCCGCCGTTATTATCGGCATGGTTGTTAATGAAGCGGGCGCCAATAAACTCGGCGTCAATACCCGTGCTGTACACGCCGCCTCCATCCGAATCGGCGTGATTATTTTTGAACAGAGAGCTTCCAGCCGCTGGTACGATGCTCGAGTTATATAAACCACCGCCATCGCCGTAAGCATGGTTGTTGTCAAAAGTTACCGTGCTCAGCCGGGGATATCCATTGCTGTACAGTCCACCCCCTTCATAAGCCCTGTTCGAATCGAACGTGACATTCGTCAGGGTTGGCTCAGCAAACTCGAGATACATCCCACCGCCTCGACCTGCAACGGGATCCGCGTTGTTTTGTTTAAAAGTAACAGAACTCAAGCTCAAGTCTACGCCACGCAGGTAGAGCCCGCCGCCATCCCCGCCGCCCGTATTCATTAGGAATTGGCTATTGGAAATGGTTCCGCTTGTGCCAGTATAGATCATCATCCCAGCCCCATCGCCGCTGGGA
>JAGDMX010000452.1 GCA_017860725.1 Chloroflexota bacterium
AATAGCGTTCCGGGAATAGATAGACCAATTATTTGAGCTCAAATTGCCAATTTAGTTTAGTTTGTATTTATACAAGAGTCAACAGGCTAAGAGAAAGTTCCAAAAGCATGGTCATAAACGCCTATCGCATGGATTGGGTCCGCGGTGAATTCCATGATATCCATGAAAATAAATAAAACAGACTGCGCTTGAAAGTAGCGCAGCCTGTTTTATTTTCACTTGCCATGAATATGATTATTTTCCACTCTTCCGGGTTGTAACATCAAATATGACCGCACCAACAAGTACTAGCGCCCTGACGATATACTGGACCGATATGTCCCAACCCAGGAGGTTCATACCATTGGTCAGAGATGCCATCACCAACGCACCGAGGATCGACCCGGTTACCTTACCGACACCACCGGCTACAGCCACACCACCGACAAATGCTGCAGCGATGGCATCAAATTCCATGCCTTGACCTGCTATCGTTGTGGCGGACCTCAACCAGGACGCGTACAAGATACCCGCCAAGGCGGTGAGCATGCCCATCGATCCAAAAACCAAATAGGTAATCTTCTTGACACTGATACCGTTCAGCTCAGCCGCCTCCGGATTCCCACCAACGGCGTAGATATGCCTGCCGACCACCGTCTTGGAAGTAATATAGGAATAAATGAGAACCACAATCACCAGGACAACTGCAGCCCAGGAGAGACCCTGGTAGCCTGCGAGTACCCAGGTAATGCCACCAATTATGATTGAAATACCCACCAATTTAAGTATGAACATATTCATGGGTAGAACTTCAAAGTTGTAGGCTTGTGTTTTTTTGCGGTTGCTGATTTCACTTGTGATGTATAGAATGATAACGAGTAAACCAAGAAGAAGAGTGACGATGTGTATTCCTGGCAAGATTTTATTGGGCAGGTCGGGAATAAAACCGTTACCCAGGGCGTTGAATATATCGTTCTCAATTATTATCGTGCCCGTGGATCTGGTGACCAGCTGCAAGGTTCCCCTGTAAAACAGCCATCCAGCAAGCGTGGCAACAAAGGCTGGGATTTTCATTTGCGCCACCAGAAAACCAGTGACCAGACCTGCGAGAATCCCGAGCGCCAGTACTAATGGGATGGTCGCAAATACAGGTAATTGCCAGTATTTTAAAGCGATCGCTGCAACTGCACCGAGGGTGCCGGCGAGGTAGCCGACAGACAAATCAATATGGCGGATGACTATCACCAGGGTCATCCCAACTGCTAATACGGCAATATAACTGGTCGCATTCACCAAATTGCCGATGTTCCTAGACGAAATAAAGAGGCCCTTTGTCGCGATTGTGAAGAAGATGACGATTAAGACAAATGCGATATACATGCCGTAATCACGGATATTGTGAGTTTGAGCCTTAAGTGTTTCTTTGAATGACATATTAAGCCTCCAGGCAGTTCTCAGCCGACTTCCGCTTTGGCTTCTTGTGCAAAGTCATCACGGGCACCAATCATATAGGCAACCACCCCTTCGCGAAAGTTATCAATGTCGCCCTCGATGGGACAGTCGCGGACCTTGCGGCCATTACGCATCACCATCAATCGGTCACTCACGCTATAGATGTCTTCCAGACGGTGGCTGATGATGATGACTGACGCACCCTGCGCCTTGAGCTCACGCACAAGTTCAAGTACCTTGCTGATAGCTGCCACGCTCAAAGCCGCCGTTGGCTCGTCCATGATAATGACTTTGGAATTGAAGGCCATGGCGCGGGTAATCGCTACTGCCTGACGTTGACCCCCGGACAGCCTCTCCACCAGCAAGCGCACGGAAGGAATGTCAATCTTGAGGCGATCGAGCAGGCGTTGTGCTTCCTGCTCCATGCGGCGGCTGTCCATCACACTGAAGGATCCGAGGTGCGTGCTCACCGCCTCCCGTCCCAGGAAAACGTTGGAGGTCACGTCAAGGTTGTTGGCGAGCGCCAAATCCTGATAAACCATCTCAATGCCAAGACGACGCGCATGCATGGGATCTGTAAAATGCGCCTTCTTTCCCTCGATGAAGATCTCTCCTTCTTCAGGGATGTAAGCCCCGCTGAGGACCTTCATCAGAGTAGACTTGCCGGCGGCGTTGTCTCCGACCAAACCCAACACTTCGCCGTGGTTCAATACCAGGTCTATCCCACGCAGCGCCTGGACAGCAGCGAAGTTCTTCCTGATGTTCCGCATTTCAACTACAGGTGTGGTTTCTGACATAGGGTCCATGTTGAAAATCCTCAACCAAATGAAAAGAATATCCTAACCCTTGAGCGATCCTGCCAACATACCGCGCAGGAAGTAACGGCCTAAGAATATGTAGACGATAAGAGTCGGGAGCGCTGCAAGCAGTGAACCTGCCATCTGGACATTCCAGGCGATTATCTGGCTGCCTGCCATGTTATTAAGTGCCACGGTAATGGGCCAATCGGTATTTCCGGTCAGTACAACAGCAAACAAAAAGTCGTTCCATGCTGAAGTAAACTGCCAGATCAATACCACAACAAAAGCGGGGATGGAGATTGGCAGCAGAATAAGGCGATAAATACCGAGCATATCCGCGCCATCCAGTTTGCCGGCCTCGAGAAGTTCCTGGGGCATGCCGGCATAATAATTCCGAAAGGTGAGTGTCGTGATGGGAATACCGTAAATGATATGCGCCATGGCAAGCCCGGCCAACCCCGTGACACCAATCGCATTCATAAACCGGACCAAAGGTATCAAAATGCTTTGATAAGGGATGAACATTCCAAAGAGTATGAAGGGGTAAATAATATCCGAGCCCGGGAACTTCCACTTTGCAAAAATATATCCGTTGATCGATCCGATCATGGATGAAATGAGTGCGGCAGGGATCACCATTCTGAAACTGTTCCACAGGAACGGCGAGAGCTTGGAAAATGCCTCAACATAATTATCAAAGGCAATCCCCTGTGGCAGGTTCCACATTGTCTTCAAGTCGATCTCTGCAAATGAAGCCTGTGACCAGCATCACATAGAGTGGCAACAGATAAAAAATTGCCATCAAGAGTAAAGGAATGTACAGCCAGTTTTTGGAAAGTCCCAGGTTTTTCATGGCTGCGAATCCGTCTTTAGCGTGTACCTTAAATAGGGGATGATCAACACCGCTACACTGATCAACAGGATCATTCCTATCGCAGCACCCCTTGCATAAAAGAGGCCGTCAAAGGTGGCCTGCCACATGTAAATCGCCGGGACATCCAGTTGAAGCTGCTTGCCGGCAATGGCGATGATCAGGTCGAACACCTTCAAAGACATGTGTCCCAGGATGATCAGCGCAGACAGGGTAACCGGTGCAAGCAGAGGCAGGATGATTCGGCGATAAATTTGAAATTCGCTTGCGCCATCGATCCGAGCCGCCTCTCTGAGCTCATGAGGAATTGAACGCATGCCAGCCAGGTATATAGCCATCGTATAACCGGACATCTGCCAGATCGCTGCAAGGGCAATGGCAGCCATTCCCCATTTGGGGGTCGTGTGCCATGCATTGACCAGCGGGTCCAGTCCGAGGTTGGCGAATAATAAATTTAAGCCGCTCATGCGTGAACCCATGGCGGGATTCATAAGCCAGCGCCAGACCACACCTGTCACTATGTAAGAGATGGCCATTGGGAATAGGAATAGACTTCGAAAAAAACTTTCTCCGCGCAAGCCCTGGTCAAGCATCACTGCTAGAAGAAAGCCCAACACCAGGCTCCCGCCTACAAACACCCCCGTAAAGATCAGTGTATTCCTTATATCCACGGCAAAGCGCGGATCTGAGAACAGGTCTAGATAATTCCGGATGCCATTCCAGGTGTAATCAGGGGTTAATCCCTTCCACTTGCTCAGTGATACGCGCCCGGACCAGGCAATAAAACCATAGATAAAAATCAACACAGCCACGATGGACGGCGAGACCAGAACGATGTTCAGGTAACGATCTTTATCTCTGAGCATAATGGAATTCTCGGGAATTGGATGAGGCTCCGTGAACGCGGAGCCTCATCCTTCTAGGATCGAAATTTATTGGCAGGGACCGGAAGTCTGGCAGGCCGATGTAAGCGCACTCTGGAAATTGTCAACGCTGTTGTCAGCAAGGAACAATCCAAGCGCTGTGTCAATTTCGGTCTTCCAGGAGTCATTCGCAACCACGCCGTGGGTCAGAGAACCAACAACGGTATCGGTTGACCAGTCATCCATGGCAGACTGCAGATATACACCGAAGAGGGATTTATCACA
>JAGDMX010000453.1 GCA_017860725.1 Chloroflexota bacterium
GAAGCGGACAAACACTTCTGATTCGCCAGCCGCCAGACCGGTGATGTCGATGCTTTCGTGCGCCGGACCCGGGTAATCCGCTCCGGACTTGGTCCACACATTGGTCCAGCTGGCCCCGAGGTTGGTACTGACGTCCACATCAGCCACCTCATCCAGGTCCCCGCTGTAGTGATTGAAGTCGGTATCGAACTCCAGGGTAACGGTTGAGTATGCCGAGAGATCAAACGCTGGCGAGATCAACTCGGCGTCCTGGTAGGCATCGGGGCCGTAGAAATCGCTGTCCACAATGGCGAACAGGCCATCGCCGCCAGTCAGGTTGCCGCGCCCGGCCGGGTCATCGAAGTCCCAGCCGCCGCCGCCGGTGTTGTCGGCCGTTTTCCAACCCGCTGGCAGTGCGCCGCTGTCGAAGGTCTCCAGGTAGCCAGGCAGCCCATAACCAGGCGCGCTGCACACCGCGGCATCAATCGTCAGAGCAAAGTGCTCAACTTTACCGCCGGCGGGTGGGGTGACGTCGCGCGACTCAGTATTGTAGCCAGCCGATACGGCGCTTACATTGAAGGTAAACGTCTCGCCTGCCGGCAGTTTCAGGCTGTAATGGCCTGTGGCTGGATCAGTGAAAATCGGCGATTCCGGGTAACCGGCGATATCCAGCTTGGCATACAGCGGCATGCCCGGGTGGCCGGAGCCATCCGTTACCTTGCCCTGTACAGTCACCAGCGCCGCCGGACTCAGGGAAAAGTTCTGCACCGTGGTGGTATCCTCCAGGATTTCAACCCCGCTGGCAGTCTCAGCGACATAACCAAACTTGGAGGCAGCCACGTCATACAATCCGACCGGGATATTTGTAATCTGGTAAAAACCATCCACGTCGCTATAGCTCACCAGCCCGCCTCCCAGCGAGACTTTAACCCCTTCGATTGGGTCGCCGCTCGAGGCGTCGGTAACAGAGCCTTGCAGGGTGCCGCTCGGTCCCAGCGTGCAAGACGGATACTTGAAGGAGCCGATGCGCGTCTGCCAGGGTGCATTGCCATCGATCTCATAATACTCCTGGGTATACCAGAAGGTGCACTGGTCAACCGGATCGACGCCCATCATGCTATAGTCGCCCCACCGACTAAAACCGCTCTGCTGAGAGCCCCCACCGGCGATCAGCTCGGCCTCGCCCTGCGGCAGGGTGTTCAGTGGATCGCCCACCAGGCGCCCGGTATAGCGGATCGAAGGGTAGACTGAGCTGCTGGAGACCGAGTAGCCTAATGCCATATTCCCGGTGACATCCAGCGCCGCGCTGCCCATCCAGCGGTTTGCGCTGTCTGGGGCGAATACGCCGTCCTGGTACAGATCCCAGCCCGAGCCGTCGTCGTGCAGCTCCAGCCAGTGTACACCGGCGTGGTCGGTATTATCCACGTCTACCGTGTGGTTGGAAACCAGCGCCTGATACGTGCCGAAATTGCGGTACTGCAGGCGGAACATCAACCGGTCCGAGATGGCGTCCAAAGCAGTGCCGCCCGGCTGCGGGATGCAGGCGCGGTCAAAGGCGCACATGTCCGGATCGACATCGCTGGTGGGGATCAGATAGTTCGGGTCGTAGTTGGCGTTGAGACCGAAGGTGGAGTTGGCCGGGTTAGCCCAATCCACATGGAACTCCCAGATGCGCAGGGTATCCGTCGGGTCACCCAGCCAGGAGCTATCGTCCCACTCGGCAAAGAAATTGGGCGTGCCATCCGGGGGCGGCGTGCCGTCCAGGTCGGAAGGCAACTGGCCTCCGTAGTTCTCCGTCACCGCGCCCTGGTCAAAGTAAACCATAGCAGCCGGATCACCAGCCAGCATGGCGTCGCGCTCAAAAGCCACGGCTCCGGCGCCTTCCCAGGCGAAAGAGCTGCCGTCGAACTGGTTGATCGACATGTAATAAGCATCCGGCCACACGCCGAACTTGGGGTAGTCGTTCATCAGGGTATTGCTGTACAGGAATTCATAGCGATGCCAGGCCCCGGTGGGATCAGCGGTCTGGGAGATGGCGATGCATTGGTAGAACGGCCCCGGAAGGGAAAATTGGGAGGCCAGCCAGCGGTTGGCCAGGTGATCGAAGAGCACGATCGGGTCGCCGTCGTTGGTGGTCTCGCAAGGGCCGCCGAAGCCACTGAACAACGTATTGCCGTCCACCGGTCCGTACAGCGATACCGGAATAACGGGATCCGTCACATCCCAGATCTGCAGGGACAGGTTGACCCACTGCATGTAGTATTTGGTGCCGGTGCCCGGGTCCACGCCAATGTCGCCGTTGGTATCGGGCGGTAGTACACCGTCTACGTTATTGATACCCTCGAAGTTGGCAATTGTACCGGGCATATTGGGCTCGACCGGTTTGTTCTGCACCACCGCCGGCGTGCCCTGCTCCGCTTTCATGCCTTTGCCGATCACTTTCGGCAGCACTCGGGAAGGTATCTCCCGATTTTCGCCGGGGCGCGCCTCGGCCGGTTTCATGTCGCGCAGCGCCGGGGAAGTGTCGTTGCGCGACGAGCTGAGCACCACTGGCTTTACCCCAGCGCCATTCTCTGTTGGCCCCTCGGCTTGCTGAGGTTGTGATGCGGAAACCCATCCATCCGCGCTGAATGGAGTGACGAGCAGGGCAAGCAAAGCCAGGATAGTCAGCGCCCGCCACAGGTTCGATTTAGAAAGCATGTTACCCTCCGGTAAAAGGATTGATCAAAAAATCCAAAAAGGATTGAATTTGGATGATCCGAGAAGCTTACGAATTACTGGAATGTTCTTCCATCACCTCCTTTGCATGCCGCACTATCGCTCGCTGGGCGTATTGAAAAAACACAGCCTGTTTCCCTCCGAGATGCCAGCCAGGCTCAGACGATCGGTAAGGCAGCTATTCAATTGGTAAGAGGCGCATCGCGCAGATGGTGGATTTCCCCGCCGGCTGGAAATCCTTAGGCTATTCAACGGAAATTTGACCTATTTTATAACATTTTCTG
>JAGDMX010000083.1 GCA_017860725.1 Chloroflexota bacterium
AACCCTGGTAACGGGGGTTATGCTGGTCGTGCTGTATGGCCCGCAAGCCGCTCTGGGTGCCTGGCTGAAGGATAATTTGGGATTATCGATGATTTTCGCACCGCCGGGGATCATCCTGGCTTTATTGTTCATTACTTTCCCGTTTGTAGTCAGGACCGTGCAACCGGTGCTGCTTAATTTGGACCGGGTGCAGGAAGATGCCGCCGCCACCCTGGGAGCTGGCGCGTGGACGATTTTCCGCCGAATCACCCTGCCGCCCTTGATGCTGCCGATAGCGAGCGGCGCTTTGCTGAGCTTTGCGCGGGCGATTGGCGAATTTGGAGCAATTGTTATTGTGGCGGGAAATATTCCGATGTACTCTCAAACTGCAGCGGTGTATGTTCTGGGAGAAGTTGAGTCGTTGCCATGTGCCTGATGCTGTTGGTGGATTGGCTTCAGCGACGAAGCCGGAAAGAGCCCTCGTGACCGTTGTAAAAACCCCGAAGGCTACGACAAGCCCACAACGACTAGTGCGCGAGAATGTATGGATTCGCAGGATTCTGGTTGGGATCGTGATAATCTATGTCGGTGGTTTGATTCTGGCACCACTCGCGGCCCTCGTCGTTGGCGCTTTCCGAGATGGCTTGCGTGCCATATTGGCTGCCCTGAGCCAGCCCGACGTACTGACCGCTTTTTGGAAAACCCTGCTCATCAGCCTGATCGTTGTGGTTTTTCAGGCAACTTTTGGCACAGTGGTGGCCTGGGTGTTTGTCAGGGATCGCTTTCGCGGTCGCCAATTCCTTAATGCTTTAGTGGATATGCCTTTTGCTATCTCGCCGGTGGTGGTGGGATATATGCTGCTGCTGCTGTTCGGCCGCAACGGCCTGCTGGCGCCTGTATTAACTGCCCTGGATATCCAGGTGGCCTTTGCTTTGCCGGGAATGATCCTGGCGACTTTATTTGTCACTTTACCCTTCATGATTCGCGAGCTGATTCCCTTACTGGAAAACTTTGGCACCTCCCAGGAGCAAGCTGCCGCAACGATGGGCGCCAGCGGCTGGCAGACTTTCTGGAAAGTAACTCTGCCGGCGCTGCGTTGGGGCTTTATCTATGGGGTGACCCTGACTTTTGCGCGTGCTTTGGGTGAATTTGGGGCAGTACTGGTGATCGGTGGAGGCATCCAGGGACGGACGGAGACAGCCACTTTATATATTTACCGCGCCCTGGATGAGCGCCAATATGTCGGCGCCTACAGCGCGGCCTTGCTCTTGGGGCTTTTTTCGCTGATGTTAGTGATGGCTACCGATATTTTCCGCAAGATGGAAAAAAGCCGGTATTCTTAAAGAGCCTCCGCTAATTAAATGCTGCTATCCATTCACCCGGGCTATAATTGCGCGCATGACACACGCCCAACTCATTGCAAATAAACTAAATATCCGGCTCGAGCAATCTGCAGCCACTATCGAGCTGCTGGATTCTGGCAATACCCTGCCGTTTATCGCCCGCTACCGCAAGGAGGCCACTGGCGGATTAGACGAGGAGCAGATCCGCCAGCTCAGTGAGCTGCTGGAGAAACTGCGCACCCTTGACGAGCGCCGAGGAACCATCTTGAAAACCATCGGCGAGCAAGGCAAGCTCACCCCGGAGCTGCAGGCTCAAATCCTGGCCGCCGAATCTCTGACCACCCTGGAAGATTTATACGCTCCTTATAAACCCAAGCGCCACACGCGCGCCAGTATTGCCAAAGAAAAAGGCTTGCAGGGATTGGCGGACTGGATTTTACAGCAGCCGCCGACCAGGACAGCGCTGGATCAGATTGCCGACCCGTTCTTAAATGATGCTGTCCCAACACTCGAGGAGGCCTGGGGTGGGGCGCGCGATATCGTAGCGGAAATCATCAGTGATCATGCCGAAGTGCGCCGGGTAACGCGTGAGAAAGCCATGCAATGGGGCACGCTGCATTGTGAAAAGATCGATAGTGCGGTTGACGAGCGCTCGATCTATGCCCTGTATTACGTCTTTGAAGGCGCGATAGATCGGGTGCGCCCGCACCAGGTGCTGGCGATCAACCGCGGTGAGGCTGAGAAAGTGTTGCGTGTCAAGGTATTAATTCCAGAGCGGGATTGGCGATCGGCCATAATAGCCGTCTTTCGCCCCAGCCGAGGATCGCCTTTGGCGGAGCAATTGGAGCTGGCTATCCAGGATGCCGCTGAACGCCTGCTGCTGCCGGCGATCGAACGCGATGTTCGCCGTGAGCTGACTGAGAAAGCCGAACGGCATGCCATCAGCGTTTTTGCTGCCAACCTGCGCGCTCTGCTTGGACAGCCGCCACTGGCTGGACAGACCGTGCTGGGTATCGACCCCGGTTTCCGCACCGGATGCAAAGCGGCGGTGGTCGATCCGACCGGCAGGTTACTGGATACGGCTACGATCTACCCGCACGAGCCTCAAAAAGAACGCGAGCGAGCGTTGAAAATCCTGGCGACGCTGGTTCAGAAGGATAGCGTCACGTTAATCGCGATTGGTAACGGCACTGCCTCGCGCGAAACCGAATCGCTGGTAGCCGAGCTGATCCGCACATCTACCCCTCAAGTGAGCTACTTGATCGTTAGCGAGGCTGGGGCGAGCGTTTACTCCGCCAGCCCGCTGGCGCGCCAGGAGCTGCCGGAACTGGATGTATCGGTGCGCGGTGCCGTTTCCATCGCCCGGCGCACCCAGGACCCGCTGGCCGAGCTGGTCAAGATCGACCCCAAATCTATCGGCGTGGGTTTATACCAGCATGATGTCGACCAAAAACAGCTCTCCGCCAGCCTGACAGGGGTGGTGGAAAGCGTGGTCAACCAGGTGGGCGTGGAGGTCTCTACCGCCTCGCCGGCTCTGCTGACTTATGTTGCCGGGATCGGACCAAAGGTAGCCGAGAAAGTCGTCGAGTACCGGGACCAGAATGGGCCTTTCCGCAGCCGGAAGGAGCTGCTGAAGGTAAGCGGACTGGGACCGAAGGCCTTCGAGCAGGCGGCCGGCTTCCTGCGCATCCGTGACGGAGACAACCCACTGGACGCCAGCGCCATCCACCCGGAGAGCTACGCCATTGCGGAAGCGGTCTTAAAAAAAGTCGGCTTGCGATTGCAAACACCCGTGTCAGAGCGTAAAGCCGCCCTGGAGGCCCTCCTGGCGATCCAACCGCCAGAAAAATTAGCTACCGAGCTGGGGGCTGGTTTGCCGACGCTGCTCGACATCCTGGAGCAGTTAGTCCGCCCCGGGCGAGACCCGCGCCAGGACGCAGCCGCGCCCATCCTGCGCACGGATGTGCTTTCGATGGATGATTTGACAGCGGGAATGCGCCTCAAAGGCACCGTGCGCAACGTAGTTGATTTTGGCGCCTTCGTGGATATTGGCGTCAAGCAAGATGGCCTGCTGCACCGCAGCCAGCTTCCCCCCGGTACCCGCCTGCAAGTTGGGGATGTAATTGAAGTGGAGATTCAGAAGGTGGAAAGCGAGCGGGGCCGGATTGCCCTGGGGCTGCCGGGTAAATCCCACGGCAGTTAGATAAAAGTAGGTCGGGTATCCCTACCCGACAGCATACGACAACCCTAATGGAGTGGGCCCGGCAGGATTCGAACCTGCGACCAAACGGTTATGAGCCGTCCGCTCTGCCGCTGAGCTACGGGCCCATATATAATTGTCGGCGACCGGCTCTCTCAAGCCTGAGAGCAGATCGCTCTAGAGCGGGCGATGGGACTCGAACCCACGAATATCAGCTTGGAAGGCTGATGCCTTACCACTTGGCGACGCCCGCACGGTGCAATGATTTTACCTTGTGGCGGGCGGAAGGTCAAGTTTTTATCCAGCCTCTTTCCTAATCAGCACGGCTTCGGTATATAATTGCGTCTGTACTTAAATCCATACTTGTGCTTATTATTCAGAGGAGAAGATGGCAACAAAATCCAAATCCAGTCAAAAAAGCAAGCAAAACGTTAAGCCGGGCCAGAAGAACGCCGCGCATAAGAAACCTGTGCATAAAGTGCGCGGTTTTTGGCTGACTCTGGCATTGGTCCTTATGGTGGTGACCGGCCTGGTTGCCGCCTATTTCTACAATGCCGCCAAGGACCCCACGGTTGATCGCGTGTGGATCCTTTCAGCGATGGTAATCGCCAACCTGTTAGATGTCGCCGCCGCAGCCGGTATCTGGTTCTGGAAGAAGTGGGGTCTGTATGTCTACGCCGTGGCGTCCGTCCTGGCGCTGGTTGCCGGGTTAGTCAGCGTTGGTATGTGGGCTTCTTTTTACCTGGTCATGCCGGTGGTGATTGTCGGCTGGCTGCTGCGCACCAAGTGGAGCTACTTCGAGTAAATCAAGCCACTACCCTTCCGTTAGCCGTAGTGTATGCAATCTTTAGCGCAGTCCCCGTCCATGCGGGGACTGTATGCTTTATAATAGCAAAACATGTCCGAATTTCAAACGGGAGAGGACGCGCATGCAGAAGGAATGGCCGCGCTTGCTGCGCCTGTTTCATGATGAATTAGGCTACACTGTGCGGGAAGGCAATCCCACTCTGGGTTATGAGCTGTTCTACGTCGACTTATCTTCGTGGAAGCTGCGCCTTTCCAACCGCACCCCGGTCATTTGGGTCAAAACTAAAGATCTGGATGGCGTGACATCGCAGCACCTGATGCAAAGTCTGGGTGACGTGGTGCGCGAGCGCAACCTGCAGCGACAGATCACCCTGGTGCTGCTGGATGGCAACAGCACCCCGCTGTTCAAATATAAGACCAGCCTCAGCTTCAACCTGGCATTGGTGGGCGGTGAGGAGCAGAAGCGGGTGGTGCATTCCAGGCGGCCCAGCGGCGAGCTGCTGGATATCATCTCCGCCCAGATCCCGATCTCATACTTGTCGCCTTATGAGACGCGTGCCCCGGTGACAGGCAGCCGGTTCTTTGGGCGGGAGTACGAGCTTTCCCGTATCCTGGCTAATCCGGATACCAACCATGTCATCCTGGGTATCCGGCGCATCGGCAAAACCTCCCTGTTGCGTGAGCTGGAGCGCATCCTGAAGGAGAGGGAAGACCCATCGCGGGTGGTTTATCTGGAATGCAGCGACCTGCTCAGCACGGATGATTACATCCGCGAGGTGGTGCGCAAGCTCAACCCGCGCGAGCTGCCCCGCCTGCACATGCAGAAGTATGTCTTTTTCTTTCCGAACTTCCTGGAGCGAATGAGCCAGATCAACAAGGCCAAGACCATCTTCTTGCTGGACGAAGTCGACAACCTGGTGATCATGCAGCGCGGTGACTGGGAGCTGTTCCGCATGCTGCGAGCTTCGTCGAATAAAGGGGCTTGCCAGTATATTATCGCCGGTTTTCGTGAAGCCATGCGCGAGCAGTATATGCTTGACTCGCCGTTCTATAATTTTGCTCAGGAAGTTCGCCTGAATGAGTTCTCGCGCCAGCAGGCGCGGCAGCTGATTGTTACACCGATGGAAAACCTGCGCGTTCACATCCGCAATGAAGATGAAGTTATCGGACGGATTTACGAGGAGACTGCCGGGCATCCCAACCTGATCCAATACTATTGCATGATCTTGTTGCGCCATCTGGACCAGACCGGCGAACGAGAAATTACCCCCAAGAGCCTGTTCGATGTTTACGCGGACGAAGGCTTCACCAGCCATTTGCTGACCTCCTTTATGCAGAACACCGAGAATCGCGAAAAAGCGCTGGTTTACGCCATTTTGATGACGGCGGAAGAAGCCGGGACGAAAGGCTTCACGCTGGAGGAGATCGACGCAGTACTGCGCAAAGGTGGCATTACGATGCAGCAAAACGCCATCGATGAGGCGTGCAATGTTTTAACCTTGGCCGGCGTGATCCACCGTAAAGGCAAAATCTATTACTTCACATCGCCGGTTTTCACCAAGGTGCTGCACCAAACCTACGACCTCAACTACCTTTTCCGCAAAGTCAAAGAGGAGGGGTATGATCGAGGTTGAGCTGGCCATGGATCTGCCCGCCTCCGTGCGTTACCACCACGAGGCAATCGAGCAGATTCTGCAGAGTGTGGAAGAGGGTATCCCCAGCGCGCTGCTTGGGCCGCGTCTGTGTGGAAAGACTATTTTGTTGCGCCACATCGAGCAAAAGCAAGCTCGTGATTTAGGGTGGATCTGTGCCTATATCGACCTGGACCAGATGCGTGTCACCACTCAGCAGGTGTTTTTTGCCGACCTGATACAGCTTACAGCCCGGCGGTTGAGTGAGATCACTGGGATTGAGCTGCCAGCCCCCGGTGAGACAGAAGCCAGCAGCGCAGTGTTTCGCGGCTTCCTGGTGGACAGCCTGGAGATAATCGGACGCGATTTCATCCTGCTAATCGATCCGCTGGAAGCGTTACCAAATGATCTGGTGCAGGCGCTGCTTACCTCACTGCGGGCAGCCTACATGGACCAGCAAACAATGGATCGCCGGGCAACCGTGGTGGTTTCCGGAGCGCTCAGCCTGGCAACGTTGACTGTGGGCGAGTCGTCACCCTTCCGAGGCATTGCCCGCCGCGTTTTTGTCGGCGATCTTACCGATGCCGAGAGCGATGCGCTAATCGTAGAATTTCTGGCGGAATACCAGGCAAAGGCCACGCGCCAGGCCCAAAACCGGTTGCTGCAGGCTACGCGCGGGGATATTTACCTGATCCGCTGGATCACCCAACGCTGCGCCCAGGTCGCCTGTTCCCATGCCGATAAACTGTTGCGGGCGCGCGATGTTGCTTTTGTAATTAACCGCTTCCTGCGCCAGGATGTGTATCAATACGCCACCTTGCTTGAGGCCGTGCGCTTGATCGAAGAAGATCCTGATCTGCTCGAGTGCGTCTTGATGCTGCTGGAGCGCAACGCAGTGCCAAAGTCCGAGCTGCCTCTACCGCTTTCACCCGATCTCGATCCCTTGTATTTGACAGGTGTAGTAGATCAGGTGGATGGCGATCGTTATCGCCTGCAAAATCAGATTTACCGCCAATTTCTGATCCGTCATTTCATCCCGGGTCGGGTGGGGCATGTCTTAGCTATGGCGGGGCGCTGGGATTCAGCCATCGATTACCTGGAGGCCAGTATTCACCAGGGGGATCAGCAGTCGCGCGCCGATATCCTACCGGCTACGATTAACTCCATGTATGCTTCCCAAGACCTGGCTCAGGCGGTTCATTTCTTGCGACGTGGACTGTCGGCGGCGTTTGACGTACAAGAAGCCAGCATCTGGTACACAGCCCCGAGTGAAAATCTTTTGCGTCTGATTGGACCTGCGGATGCCAGCCTGGATGGAGAGCTGTGGCAAAATTTGCAGATCCCGATCAATGCAGACCGCCTGGAAGCGCGCGCGTTTCGCCAGCGCGTACCGTTGCGTGGTCAGGAGGGGGGGCGCCGGGTGGCGCGAGCTATCCCAATGCGTATCCCTGGCCGCAACCCAATTGGCGTCGTGACGATCTACGAAGACCCCCTGGGAGAGGTATTTGGCGAGCTGCGTGAGCGTGATCTGCAACTGGTTGGCTTTCTGAACCAGGCTGCCCGGGCATTGCTGGCTGTCGGCGTGCGTCGGCAGGAGCTGACCCTGGCGGGCAGGATGCAGGCCAGCCTTTTGCCTGAAGCGCTGCCGGATATCCCTGGCTGGGAGCTCACCGCCACATGGCGTCCGGCGCGGGAGACTTCCGGAGATTTCTACGATTTTATTGAGCTGCCAGGGGGGAAATTAGGCTTAGTGGTAGCGGATGTGGTGGATAAAGGCATGGGCGCTGCCTTGATGATGGCGTTGAGCCGGACTCTGCTGCGCACTTATGCTGTGGATTACCCGGAAAATCCTGAGCGAGTGCTGAATATTGCCAATCGCAGGCTAATTGCCGATGTGGGTGCTGGCCTGTTTGTTACGCTATTCTATGGGGTGTTCGACCCTGCAAAGGGCATATTGGTATACTGCAATGCCGGGCATCCGCCTCCATACCTCTTTACGGATAAATCGCCAAACCAGCATGAGCTGCTGCAGCGTACTGGAGTTCCATTAGGAATCGCAGAAGATGCCTCCTGGGAGCGGGTGACCGTTCAGCTTGATCCGGGTTCGTTGCTGATGATATATACCGATGGAATACAAGATTCTCAGAACCCACGCGGAGAATTTTACTCTGAAGACAGGGTGATCAAAATAATTCAATCACGGTTAGGGCGCCCTGTTCAGGAAATCCAGGATGCATTGCTGGCCGGGGTCTATGCCTTTGCCAGCGGTGAGCCCCAGGTGGATGACATTACTCTGATGATCCTTGCACGCAGTCGATAACCACCCACCCTTTTTGTCCATCCGATCGGAATAGCTCAGGATATCTGCATTCATGTCCATCCCATAATCGGTTTTACTGGGATGTATAATCGTAAGCAATGAAGATGATCAGTGGTTTGTTTATATTTCTGATCTTAGGGGCGTTGATTGTGGCTGCGCCATCTGGTGTGGATGCTCAAAACCAGGATCCGCTGGTGATTGTTCTGACTGCGGATGGTCCCTTAACTCCTGCTATGGGGGAGTACCTGCAACGCGGCCTGCGACTCGCGGAACAACGCCAGGCAGAGCTGGTCGTGGTA
>JAGDMX010000084.1 GCA_017860725.1 Chloroflexota bacterium
CGGATACCACAGCCAGAATGAAGAGCTGTTGAATTCATCCAGCCAGAGCCTCACACCGGATGGGAAGTCAAGCTTCCAATAAGGGAGCCAATTAAAAAAATATCTTTTCTCCCACAGCTCCGGCTGCAAGGCACGTGCCGAAGGGTGTACCGGCTCAACCCCAACCGGGCCTGAGGTAAAGATCAGCATACTCCTCAAGTAGTCCCCGGTATCCGCCAGTCCGGTATTGATCTGAAGGAATTGCCCGATTACCAGCCAGCAGATAATGAGGACTTGCACAAGCCTTTGGATATTTGTCAGCCTGCGTTCACGAGTGTCCGGCACAGTCTTTAACAATCCTTCAAGCAAACCATATAACTTTCAGTCATAAGGCCATCGATCGAGTGAAAACAAGCCGCGGCGTCCATAGCCGCCGCGGATCTCAGCCAGGCATGAATTGCCTTACGCCCGAGTATATTGCTCATCCGATTTTATACGGAGGATTCTCCTCCAACAACTTGAGAAGATACTCTCCGTACCCATTGTTCCTCAGGCTCATCCCAAGAGAGCGGAGTGTCTCTCGATCGATATAGCCCATGCGGTAGGCGATCTCTTCCGGGCAAGAGATCATCATGCCCTGTCGCTCCTCCACAGCCTGAACGAAATTCGCAGCCTGGAGTAACGATTCGTGCGTGCCCATATCCAGCCAGGCAATGCCTCGCCCCATGACATCCACTCGCAGCAAATCTTGCTCCAGATACATGCGATTCAAATCCGTGATTTCCAGTTCACCGCGCACCGAGGGCACCAGGTTGCGAGCATAATTTACGACCGCGCCATCATAGAAATAGAGCCCTGGGACGGCATAATTTGTCTTTGGCTGAGCAGGCTTTTCTTCAATGCTCAGCACCCGCCCATCAGCATCGAACTCTACCACACCATATTGGCGGGGATCGCGCACCGGATAGGCGAAGATCAAGGCACCAAGTGTCAATCTCGCAGCCGCTTGTAGCTTATCGATTAAACCCGATCCGAAAAAGATATTATCCCCCAGAATCAAACACACCGGCTCCTGTCCGACGAACTCCGGCTTGACCAGAAAAGCATCCGCCAGGCCGCGCGGATCATCCTGTCCAGCATACTCAAAACGCAGCCCCCACTGGCTGCCATCATTAAGCAGCTCTTTGAATGCGGGTAGTGCCTCCGGGGTGCTGATAATCAGGATATCTCGGATCCCCGCCAGCATCAGCAACGATAATGGGTAGTAGATCATTGGCTTATCGTAGACCGGCAGCAACTGCTTACTGATGACGGTCGTTAAGGGATACAAGCGGGTTCCTCGCCCACCCGCCAGGATGATGCCTTTCACTAAATTCCTCCTCGCTCTCCATAATTCATTGCCAGCCATCCCTGATAATCCACCCCACGCCGAATCGTGTCAACCCACTCAGGATGTTCCAGATACCATTCAACAGTTTTGAGCAGCCCGCTGGCAAGCGTATGCTCTGGTTTCCATCCCAGCTCCCGGTCGATATAGGTGCTGTCCATCGCATAACGCCGGTCATGGCCGGGGCGGTCAGCTACGAAGGTGATGAGCTGTTCGTGTGGCAAGTAAGGGGATTCCGGCCGGCATTCATCCAAAATTTCACACAAAGTCCGGACGACTTCCAGGTTGGGAAGCTGATTCCCGCCGCCCACTGTATACGTATTCCCGGGATCCCCCTTGTGCAGCACAGTCCAGATGGCCTGGCAGTGATCCTCAACAAACAGCCAATCCCGCACCTGCTGGCCATCCCCATACATCGGCAGCGGACGTCCCTCTAAAGCAGTAGAGATCATCAAAGGGATAAGCTTCTCTGGGAATTGGTACGGGCCATAATTATTCGAACAGTTCGTGATGGTATAGGGCAGCCCATAGGTATGTCCATATACCCGCACCAGATGGTCGCTGGCTGCTTTTGTAGCGGCATAGGGTGAATTGGGCGCGTAAGGGGATATCTCCGAAAACGGTGGATCACCCGGTTCAAGCATGCCAAACACTTCGTCGGTCGAGACGTGATGGAAGCGCACCGCTTGTTCCGATTGAGAGTTGGCTAAACCTGCTCTGCTCAGCCAGGCTTTCCTGGCGGCCTCCAGTAAGACGAATGTGCCACGCACATTGGTTTCGATAAACGGCTCCGGGTCGATTATCGAGCGATCAACATGGGATTCAGCGGCAAAATGGACGACGGTGTCTATCTGAAACACCTCAAACAAACGCTCGACCAGGGAACGATCACAGATATTGCCTTGCACAAATTGGTGGTTTCCCGGATTGGGCAAGTCCATGAGGTTCTCCCGGCTGCCGGCGTAGGTCAGCATATCCAGGTTGATCACCTGCACACCCGGCTCAGCCTGCAGCAAATAGCGCACAAAGTTCGCGCCGATAAAACCGGCGCCACCGGTGATTAGTACGTTCCGCATGGAAGATCCATCAAGGTAAAAGCTCCCGAAGGCGAATCCGCCAACGCATGGGCAACCAGGAATACACCCAGGGGCGGATTTTGGCTTTCAATACCAGCCAGGAAAGCCAGCTACCCCCTTCGCGCCGATGAACGCGCAGCATCTCAGGCCAGCAGCGATCGTCAGATATGGATGTCTTACCGCTGCCGTGCAGGCGGAAATTGGCCCACAGGCGCGGGTGATATTGCAAGGGAGCTATGCTTGACAGGCGCACCCACAGATCATAATCCATCGCAAAGTAAAATGTAGGGTCCAAGGGACCGACCTGCCGCCACAAGTCAGCCCGAAAAAAAGAAGACTGCTGAGGGATATGCACGTAGCCGCGCCGCAAACGATGGTAATCCGTCTGGCGAGCCGGAAATTTCCCAATGATCGCGCCAGCTTCATCGACAAGGTTGGCATCCCCGTAAACCATACCGATTTCCGGATAAGCCTGCAAAAAGGAAACCGCTTCCTTAACAGCATGGAGCAGATAGGTATCATCAGAATTTAACCACGCCAGGATTTCCCCTTGGGCGCGAGCGAACCCTTTGTTGATGGCATCAGTTTGCCCACGGTCTGGCTCGGAGACCCACCAGGCCAGACGGTCGGCGTAACGCCGGATGATCTCCAGACTGTCATCTGTGGATCCCCCATCCACAATGATATATTCGATATGGGGATAATCCTGATCCAGGACCGATCGGATCGTCTCTTCGAGAAATTGCCCCTGGTTGTAGGAGGGTGTCACAATCGACACCAACGGCAGACTGCTGTTAATCATCGCTACTCCCAGGTGATATCGGGATAATACGCTTTGGCTGCTTGTTCGGTATAGTGGCGAATCTGAATAACCTGCTCTGCAGAGAGGCGACGCTTCCAATTGTCTATGTTTGCCTTGCTATCTAGCTGCGTCGAATGCACCTGCCTTTTGGAGAGCTCCTGGGGATTTTCCGCACTGCTGGATTTGAGGATATATTCTGCTACGGTAGATCCAAACTGCAACCCCAGCATGGTATAGAGATTATGGAAACCACCTACCGGATCTAATGAAAGGTCCTCATGACGCACCACCCGGAGCAGGCTGGCGGGGTATTTTTTCTGCATCTCAGCCACAGCTTGATAAACCATGATCCACAGCAGGCTGGTCTGGCCGATAATATCATCGGGAGTCTTCTGCAATGCTTCGATCTCCCCTTTGTAGGGGCTCAGCCAGTCACGCATCAACAAGGGCTGAGCCAGCAAATCTTCAAGCTGGAAAGGCCAGTCTAAGCGGAATAGGCTGCTGGCAAAAGCGGCCGGGTGGCGAATCGTCACCACCACCTGGCTGCCCAAACGATCGATAAACCAGGGGATGGAAAAGATCGCAAAGGGGTCTTTCAGCAGAGGCCGCTGACCGCCCAGCCGCCCTCGTAGAAAACGAAATGCATCGCGCCCCATCCGCCCGGCATCGTGGACAGAGCGCAGGGATACGAATTCCAGCCAGGGATGATAGCGAAAGGCAAGCGTTTCCCGGAAAGCTGGCAAGTAATCCGCATCGTTATCCTGGCAGATATACGTGTACCAGCGCGTCACCCTGGCTCTAAACACGCCAGGACGGTGCAGCACATTTAATGGCTCGGAGATATAACCGGCTTGACCGCCGGCGGCCAGTATCTTCCCTACCCAGGTGGTGCCTGTGCGGTGAGCTCCGGTAACCAATATAGGCGCTAGATTGCGGCTCAATCGATATCCCTACTGCGTAATCCGGGCCAGTTTTCCCCTGCCCCTACGGAGAGCACAACCGGGTGTTTAGCTTGGCGACTTACCAGACGATCCGCCAATCCTCCCAATCCGACCAGGCTGGCAGCCGCATATGCCATCCGACGACCATGCTTAAGTGTGTAAACCGGATCGTTGATGAGCGCGCGCAAATAAGACTTCAGAGCAGAGGCAGAAAGCCCGCCATCCAGCAAATAACGTCCATTCAGGCGGTATGCGCCAGCTATGATCTTGTGGCGGTTCGCAGCGACTAAAGATGCCAGGTCTGGCTGGACCTCCATCCATTCTAAAATGTGCAAAGCTTCTTCTCCGAATGCCTCCGCATGCGCCACGTTCTTGGCAGCCGCATGGTGGCGTGCCGCCGCCCAGGTTTGAGACACATGCCGGATGGGTGCCAGGCGAGCCAGGCGCAGCCAGAGCTGGTGATCTAACATGTAGTGATAAGATGAATCTAGATAACCGGCTCGCTCTAATATCGACCGGCGCATAAAAACCGCAGGCTGGCAGATGATGCGAAAAGCCATCAGGTCGGGCAATCCCCAATCACCGAACACCAGTGCATTCAGCGGCATACCATCACTATTGATGGTAAAGGCATCACCAAACACCATCCCCAGCTCCGGGTTAGCTTGCAGTACTGCGACTGCTTGCATAACTGCACCTGGCAGGTACAGGTCATCGGAATTTAACCAGGCAATGTACTCGCCCCGGGCCCGGGAAAATCCTTTATTGATGGCATCGGCCTGCCCGGCATCCGGCTCAGAGACCCACCAAGCCAACCGGTCCGCATAGCGCCGGATGATATCCAGGCTGCCATCGATTGAGCCCCCATCAATCACCAGATACTCGATGTGGGGGTAATCCTGCGCCAGCACGGACTGGAGCGTATATTCCAGGTATGCCACCTGGTTATAGGAGGGGGTGATAATCGAGATCAGGCTCACAAAGATCAGCCGCAGCCAGCCATTCACCAAACCACTATGGCAGTGGATTTCTCAAGTCGTATAGCAGGTAGCCGCTTTCCTCAGCTATCAACGGATAATGATCGCGCAGATATTGTTTCAAGTCTGGCTGGTCATCAAACTGGCGGAAAGCAGTAACCAGGAAGTAGTCTTTTCCTTCGGTTTTACTGGCGAAGTAGTCAGCAAATTCCTTTTGCTGGCCGCGCAAGTCGGATAGCTGGCGCTCACCGCGCGGCGGCCACAGGCCAATACTGCGCATCCCGTAGTACATCAAGCGCAGCCCATAATCTTGGGTAAGCGCCAGGATCTTTCCTTCAACCGGCAGCTCGGCGGCAATGGCCTGCCAGTAAGCTCGTTCTCCACGATAATCGGCTGCATCGCGATCGAAGATTGATAAGCCGGATAAAAATAGAGTTCCCACAACCAGAACGCCAACCAAGGCAATTTGCCAGATTTTCGCCTGCAGCCGGATGCGCTCATAAATCATCTCCCCTACCGGGGCTAAAGAAAGCCCCACCACGGGGATTAACTGTAAGTGATAATAGCTGTGGGTATACATAAAGTAGTTAAAAAACAATCCGTACGCCAGATACCCCAGCCATAAACTCGCCAGGAAAAGCCGGTTGCGAGGTTTCGAGATGGCAACCCCCACCAGGCCGAGCAGGATGGCTGCCAGGCCAAGCAGATCCTGGGCCAGGCTCAGCCAGCGCATGTAAAATGCGGGATCAGCCAGCAAACGGCCGTACGTGACTGTGCGGCTCTCCAGATAGTCGGAGGCGTACCCTTGGCTGCCTAAGTAGTAAATCGCCGCAGGCAGAATCATCAAGATAGCGGTCACCCAAACCTGCGGATTGCGCCACAGGCGGCGGATACCCAGAGTGGTCAGCACGACAGTGATTGCTACTGCAGCCAGTATGAAAGCTGCCATGATTTTGATCAGCACAGCCAGCCCGCCGAATACGCCGGCTAGCACAGCCCACTTCCAGGAGGGTTTCTCGCCCCATCGATAGAGCGCATAGCAGGCTAGAATAATACACATCACCATCGCCGGATCCGGTTGGAACGAGCGGCTGGCTTGCACCGCAAAAGGAAGGACAAGGTAATACCCCAACGCCAGGACAGCGCCAGGAGGCGAAGTCATGCGCCGCGCCAGGTCGAACAAAAACACTCCGCCTACCAACCATAGCAGCGCTGAGTAAATATTAGCGATCCACAGGTACTCACCACCCGCCGCCCGATATGTCAGTGCAACTATAGCTTCCAGGATGGGCGGCTCATATTGCCCGGTGGCACGCTGGATAGCCAGCGCTGTTTTACGCGTCTCATCATCGATTTCTGACGACTTCTGGTAGTACAGGCTGCGAGCAATGATCGCCCCACGTAACTGGCGGGTGGGATGAAAATCGATCGGCTGGTCGGTCAAATCGTACAGGCGAAGCCCGAGACCCAAAACCAAAAGTACCAGGGCCAATAGACTCCATAGCCAGGCAGCACGGCGGCTCGTCAGGTTTGAAGCCTTATCCTGTAATCCGATCATATTTCACTTTTTCAAAAACGGTCAGCTTGCCTCCAACAGTCGCATCCAACACCTGGCGACCATCGGCTTCAAAAGCCTGTCGCGCCATGTGATACGCTCGCTCCGAGGTCTCTAGATCGGGTAACTGCCAGCGGAATCCTTTGCCAAAATACCCGGCATGGAAATGATCGGGATCATCTCCCTGGGAGACGACGGTTGTATTGGGGCGACCCTGAGTGGCAAAGTTGTGGTCGACACCGATCAGGATGACCTGGTCAAAACCCATATGGTAAGCCAGCTGCAAGGCCACGTATGTCACCGTGGCACCTTCCCATAAGCGCCCGCGAACATCTTGAGCAAACTTTGGACCGGTATAGGTGGTGTGCAAAAAGATCAGATCCGTGACAGGCTCAATCAAGGCGCGAGATCGCCAGGAGAGAAACTTGGGGATCGGTAAAGCGCGGATATCCTCGGCACACTGCTCTATCACCAGGCTGTTGACCGATAAAAAGTATGTGGTCGTGAAACCCAACTCAGGGAACGCCAGGTAAAAACGGTTCATCCCAAAGGTGAACTCATGGCGCAGACGGGTCAGGTCGGTCTGTTTCAGGCTGGGACCATTGCCAATAATGAAGCAGCGCTGGCCGCGATGGGCGTCCTTCAGCGCGGCGAGCTGCCGGATGCTATCCCTGCGCTGCGAATGGAAAGTCGCCGCCGGCCATTGGGCGGCGCGCTGCAGGGCATAGCGAGCGCTGCTGGCTGCCCCCCAAAGGGGCGCCGGGGTGACCTGTTTGATCCGCTGGCTCAAGCTGCTCATTCCGTGCTCAGGCGGGCCGTCGCCCCGCCATCCACTATCAAAGCCTGACCGGTCATAAATGAGGACTGCCTGTCATCGGCCAGGAAGTAGATTGCCCGGGAGATTTCCTGCGGCTGACCCACCCGCCCGTTAACCGTTTTGCGCGCCAGGTTATCCAGCCGCTCTTGAATATCCCCGCCGGAAACATGGCCGCGCCCCAAACCGGCGCGCAGCATGGGGGTATCGACTGCTCCGGGTAAAATCGCATTCGCCCGGATGTTATCCGGGGCAAATTCAATCGCGATGGCACGAGTCAGCGCCAACAGACCGCCCTTGCTGGCCGCGTAAGCGGCAATATTGGCGGATGTTGCTACGGCATGTACCGACGAGACATTAACAATCGCTCCACCGCCCGCCGCTTTAAGCAAGGGATGCGCTAATTTAACCCCCAAGAAAACCGAGCGCAAATTGGACGCCATAACTGCATCCCAATCATCCACACTGGTCTGGAGTAGCGGTTTGGCGACTTGCAAGGCGGCGTTATTTACCAGGGCGTTCAGCCGGTCGGTGTAGGCATGCGCCTGCCGAAAGATTGTCTCCAAATTCTCTCCCACCGAGATGTCGGATTGGATAAATAAACCTTCTGCGGGGAACGGCTCGCCAAACTCGGCCCGGTCGACACCGATGACACGCCAGCCATTCTCGGAAAAGGTGCGCACCGTGGCGCGGCCGATGCCGCCGGCTGCGCCGGTGATTAGCACTGTACGCAAATCAGAAGTTGGATTCATGATTCTTCCTTTCGCGAAATTCTAGAACTTGCTC
>JAGDMX010000454.1 GCA_017860725.1 Chloroflexota bacterium
GCTCATCAGAACCTCCGCAATCCGTTAGCTATCTTGTCGCAGGGCAAGTAATCCGACCGATCCATGCAGAGTATGCTAGAATCAAAATGATAGTTAGGACGATGCATGAGTTGTGCCCATACAGTCAGGCTACAATAAATTTTACCGGATAAGTTATTAGGAGGGGAGCGAGATGAAGACAGCTCTAGATGTCCGTCCCTCACCAATTGCAGGTCAATGGTATCCTGCGGACGCAACGCTCCTGGCGTCACAAGTAGATGGTTTCATCCAAGCCGCGCACTTACCCAAAATTCACGGGCGAGTGATTGCAGCGATGGCGCCACATGCTGGCCACCGCTACTCGGGACCTGTCGCTGGCTACACCTTTGCCGCGCTGCACGATTTAAAGCCGGATCTTGTAACAGTAGTATCCCCCATGCATTACCCATACCAGGCCCCGCTGCTTACCACCGCCCATAACGCTTACGCAACGCCGCTAGGTGAGATTCCTGTGGATGGTGTGGCGCTCCAGGCACTGGATGCCTTGCTGGAAGAAAACCTGGGATTTGGATTGATACGCGTCGCCAAAGACCCGGAGCACTCGCTGGAAATCGAGCTGCCATTCCTGCAACGCACCTTCAGTCACCCATTCAAGCTTCTTCCGATTATGGTGCGCGACCAGTCCGAAACCATTGCCCGCACCCTGGGTCACTGCCTGGCTCAGATGCTAAAAGGGATGAACGCGTTTATACTGGCCAGCACCGACCTGTCGCATTTTTACCCACAGCCGATGGCCAATCGGTTGGACAGCGAGATACTGCGGCGGGTCGAAGCCTTTGACCCCCATGCTGTGCTGCAAGCTGAAGAAGAGGGCAAAGGCTTCGCCTGTGGCAAAGGTGCTTTGGCGGCTGTCATCTGGGCAGCCAAAGAACTAGGCGCCAACCAGGCCCAGGTGCTGTACCACGCCACCTCCGGAGATGTAACCGGCGATTACACCCAGGTGGTCGGCTATGGCGCGGCAGTCTTTATTCATCACGAAGAGGAGTAACCCCAATTTCATATGGTCGATCCACTGCTCGAAAATCTTTTAAAAATGGGGGCAGTGATATTACTGGTACTGGCGAACGGTTTTTTCGTCGCCGCCGAATTCTCCCTGGTAAGCGTTCGCCGTACCCGCATCGCCGAGCTGGCTGCGCATGGTAACTCTTCGGCTAAGGCTGTTCAAGAAGCCATCTCAAATCCAGACCGGGTCATTGCCGCCACCCAATTAGGTATCACGCTGGCCAGCTTGGGCCTTGGCTGGATTGGCGAGCCAGCCCTGGCAGGTTTAATCTACCCACTTGTAGTATTATTCCCTGCCAACCTGCAGTCAGAGGTCTCACATACCATCTCGGCGGTCATTGCGTTTTCATTCATCACCTTTATGCATGTCGTCGTTGGGGAGCTGGCCCCTAAATCGATCGCTCTGCAGGATCCCGAGCGTACCTCCCTGGCAGTCGCCCGACCAACCCTATGGACCGAGCGCCTGTTCAAGCCGGCGATCTGGCTGCTCAATGGCACCGGGAATGCACTGCTGCGCCTGGTAGGTGTAAAACCGGCTTCCGGCCACGAGCTGGTGCATTCGGTAGAAGAGCTGAAGATGCTGGTGACTGCCAGTGCCGCGGGTGGTGTGGTAGAAGCGGATGAACGCGAAATGCTGCACGCCATCTTTGACATGGGCGAATTGGTGGTCCGCCAGGTGATGATCCCCCGCACCGAGATCGTTGCCGTGGAAGCCGATATGCCTCTCCAGGAAATTATCCAATTGATCTCCCAATCTACCTACACAAAATTCCCGGTCTACGACGACAGTCTGGATCAAATCCTGGGTATTGTACACATCAAAGATCTGCTTAACGCGATGCAGAACCCGGACTGCAATCGATGCATTGCACGAGATTTTATCCGCGAGGCGTTGTACGTGCCCGATACCATCCCGGTCAGCGCGCTACTACGGCAGTTTCGCCAGAACCGCCAACACATTGCCATTGCTATGGATGAGTTCGGCGGCACATCTGGACTGGTGACCCTTGAAGATCTTTTGGAGGAGATTGTTGGCGAAGTCAGCGACCCGTTTGACGTAATTCATCCTGATATCAGCCCTCAGCCAGATGGCTCGGTGATGATTGACGGCTTCACACTCATCGAAGAAGTCAATGAACAGCTTGGGATCAATTTGCATGAGCCCGATTACGACACGATTGCTGGTTATGTGCTAGGCAAGCTCAAGCGTATAGCTCGTCTACATGACACGATAGAGGTGGATAACGTCCGGCTGCAGGTTGAAGAGCTGGATGGGATGCGTATTGCCCGAGTTTCGCTGACGCGTCTCGAAGATTCATCCACCGAACCACCAATCGACAATCCCTCTGCGTCTACACTAGGGTAAATTCCCTGGCACTACAGCCATCGTCAATCTTCATGCCCACCTATGTAGAAATTGCTGTCAATATTCCACAGGTATCGGCGGTGTTCCACTATCACCTGCCCGCCGAATTAGAAGGACTTGTGCAGCCGGGTCATCTGGTAGCGGTCCCATTCCGCCAGCAGATGGTTTACGGTGTTGTGCTGCGTCAGGTTGAGCAGCCGGAAGTACCGGAAACTCGCCCGGTTTTGGAGTTGGTCGATCCTGCGGCGGTGATAACACACCAGCAAATTGAACTGGTCAAGCACCTCTCTGAAGCTACCCTGGCCCCTCTAGCCGCATGCATTGGCCTGATGCTGCCCCCGGGACTTATGCAGCAGGCTGATGCAGTATACAGTCTGACGCCTTTTGGTTTGGAAATTGCCACAAATCCTGCCGGAGAATTATCTTCCACCCAAGTGCGCTTGCTTGGTTTGCTTAACAAGCGCGGTCCACTGCGCGGTCAGCAAATCGATCGAGCCTTGCCGCGGGCTAACTGGCGCTCGTCGGTACGCCCACTGATCCGGCAGGGATTGATCGTTTCCGAA
>JAGDMX010000085.1 GCA_017860725.1 Chloroflexota bacterium
TATAATTAACCACCATTTCAACTATAATATTTTATAACACACCTTTATTGTCCACAATGTTATCAGTGATTTACAGTAAGGGTGCGTCTTCACTTAGCTATATTCTTGAGGAATTGAGCTAAGGATAAAAGATTACAGAGATCCCAGGATGATCCCTCCAACCAATGCCAGAATCACGCCGAAGAAAGTTACCCTGGCAGCGCGGGTTCCTGGCTTGGGATCTTTGTAAAGAAATATGCCGAAAGCGACATTGACGATCAGGCCAAGTTGGGCAATTGCGAATCCCGGCCCAGTGCCGATTGTCTCGGTCATCAGCAGCATGCCATAATTACCGATGCCCCAGATCAAACCGGATGAGCACGCTAGGGCATAGTCCCGCCTGCGGGGTAGCTTCGGGTTGCCTCTGGTTATCAGCATAAGAGCCGTCGCCCCCAGGAAGATCCCGATGGCAAGCGGAAATGCTGCTTCCCACATCGATTGCTGTGAGATATTAATTGGGATGAAATAGGTACCCCAGAGGATCCCGGCTCCAATGGCTGCCAGCAGCCCGCCGGTGAAAGATGCTTGTGTTTGGTGCTGGCTACCTGCACCCCTGGCAAAAATGATGATCAGGATGCCGGCTATCATCATGACCAAAGAGAGAATGAGCAGCAGCAGGGTTCTAAAGTCGACGCCGACAAACTCGTCGAATAAGAGCACTCCCCAAACCATGCCGACGATAATATTCAGCGGCGTCCAAATACCGACGGCTCTGGTCAAGCCGATTTTATTGATTGCAGTGAAGGCACAATAGCCGCTCACTGCCCAAATCAAGCCTCCGACCATCGGCAGCCAGGCTGTCTCCAGGGTCAATCCCTGGCTGCCTCGCCCCACATAAACAAAATATGCCAGGACGAGATTGGCAACCGCAACATAGAAGGTGCGGACATGATTGTTGCTAAAATTGATCGTTTGGGAGGGGATGAGCCATGATCCCCAGGCAAGAACGGTGATGATTGCGTAAATGATTGCCATGCTTCCCTCCAAGGGCCAAGCAGGAGGGCAATAACCTGACTTGCGCCTCAGCGGTGAATTATAAGCGAGTTACCATTAAAGCGCACAAGAGACTTAAAGTGTGATGTTAGATGATGTCCTATCCCAGGAAAACCTATGCTGATTCTCAGACAAATGTAACTGGTAGTTGCAAAAACGCACCGTAATGCTCAGAGGCTATATTGAAAGCGTCTAGCTGGTCTTTTGTCGGTTCTGTGAACCACTCTGGCTTGATGACTACAGCCCCCTTTTTGAAGGTTCGTTTCCAGATGCCCAGTACCTGCCCGTCGATCAGGATCGCTGGATTTAGCATACCCCCGCCAGCGTTTGTGCGCAGGAAAAATTGTGGATCGAGCACCGCGCTGCGATCCTTGTAGCCAACCAGGTACTCGTCAAAGGCTGGGATCAGGTGAGCAATAATTGGCTCATCACCCAGAGCCGGTACAGAAATAGGTAGCCAGTATGTCCGCCCATCGATCACTTCGCTAGCCAAGCGCGGCTTTGCCATATCCAGGGCTGCCCTGGCGTCGGAGGATGTCAGCCCCGACCACCAAACAAAGTCTTCTAACATAGCCGGTCCGTGGCTGGAAAAGTAGCGCAAAGCCAACTCAGCCTGTGCCTGCTCGCGCGGTAAGGATTTGGCCTGCGGAATCCATTCCGATAACAGCGCGAATGTGAATTGTTTGCCCTGGCGTTCACCAAAACACAACAGCCCCTCTTGTGCCAGGCGACCTAAAATGTGGATACCGCGCTGTCCAGCCGTCGAGATATTGGCGTTCTCCAACACCTGATACATCGCTGCGCGTGTCAACTGACGGTTGCCTTGCAGGGCTATAACGAACAAATCTCGACTGCGAGCAAAGGTATCCTCATCCAGGCCGAGCTGCAGGTAACGTCCTGCTGCGCGGGCAATCATCCGTGGTCCAAGCAGATCGAGTATCCAGCGGATATCGGCAGCGGCTACAAAATGCAGGGTGCCGCGCATCGGCCAGGTGCGAACAATGCTACGTTCGGCAATTGCCTGCTCGATTGCAGTCTCGTTTGCCCCCTCAACACGCAGACCTATTGCCCACAGTGCGGCAAGATAGTCCTGTGCCTGGATGGCACCCATCCTTCTGACAATATCGTACGGCTCTTTTACCGTGTTATGGATGATGTGTTGATTGTAGAGGCGGTAGCGAGCAATGATTGAGGTAGTAGTCACTGGAAAAACTTAAGCAGGATGGCGGCAGTCTGATCGGGCATCTCAGTCTGCGGGTAGTGCCCGGCGCCTTCGACCAATTCTACCCGCCCACCGGTGCGTTCAGCAACAATCCTACCTTCGGCGGCCGGATCGGGGAAATCCGGGTCTTTACTTCCCATGATCACCAAGGAGGGGGCTTTGACTTGTTCCAGGCGCTCATCAGATGGCTGTCGTGAGGAGTTACCCAGGGCAGCCGCGGCATGGAAGCGTCCTGGCTGGCTAAGGTTCTCTTTCAATTGGGTAAGATATACCTGGAAATCATCCGGTTTATGCGTCGGGTATAGCGTGCTGTAATATATTGCCCAGGTTCGCACTCGCCAGGGATTATTTAATACTAGCCAGAACAATGCACCCATAATCGGGTTAATTTTGACGTTACGCACAAATGGATTGATGAGCACGATCGAATGGGTGCAGTCGGGGCGCTCTGCGGCTGCCCATACGACCGGAGCCGCAGCAAAAGATGTTCCGATCAGGTGAGCGGCACCTGCATCGAGGTGTTCGACCAGGGCAATAATATCGTTTCCCATGGATGGGACATCGTAGGTCCTCCATGGAACACTCGACTCACCGTGGCCACGCAGGTCGACGGTTATGGCACGATAACCCGCTGTGGTGAGGAATGGCACAAGAAAACGATACTCGTTGCGCAGCGCACCCATGCCCGGCAGCATGATCACTGGCTGACCATCACCACCGAAATCACTGTATGCTAATTTTCCTTCCTGCCGTTCGATATACTGGGTTTGCCTAGAAAATTTATTGTTCATCAGTTTAATCAGGACATTGGAATACTAGAGTGCTGCCTAATGGTTGGCAAAAATTGACATCGACATAGGGCGCGTATTTCCGCTCCGAGGTGTTATCCAATTAATGGATAAATGGTTTGGGCGGGCGAAGCATCACGTCAAATAGAGTATGCCCATCTTCTGTTTTATGTACATATCGGAGGCGGGTAACGCAGACTTCACCATTAGACAATATTTCGCCGTATGATGCCAAATATATTTGAGGGCTGCATTGCACTAACCAGGAAACTGCCAAATTTTGCATAATTACGGGGATAATATCAAAATCCAGTTGCTCGATATCAAATTTAGGCTGAATCAACTGACGCAGAGGCGTTGTCCCGGCTGGCCAGATATGTACCAGGCCTTCGGCTACATTTTTGAGATATAACCTATCATTTATACGCACTGGAATCTCAAATGATTCACGATCCAGGCGTTCTCTCTGTTTGGCTCGGGCGTTCTGACTTTCATCGCAAGGGTCAAAGGTTGCAGGAGGTGCTGTTGGTCGGTCTGTATCAAATTTAAGGGAAAAAAGTGGACGAGTACCAAAATGGGAGCCCGCTAGCATCCCTGCCCCAAGTAGTTCTTTTTCAATTTCGATAAAAGCAAAAGTACGGATGAAGCGGTGGCATTGCGGGCAGGTAGGGTTGGGATAGCGCGGTATGTAGTTGTTATCGTCTATAAAGTTACGGAAGAATAATCCTGGAGGATTCCCGAAAGTGACGGGAACCTGTTCAAAGGTGAGCATGTCGCGGATACCATTCCGTTTTTCAATAATGGTGACATTCACGCTGCGTTCACTGGTGAACATAATATTTACCCAGGCTCGATCCGTAGCATGGTCACCGACATCCGCCCAGTTGCCCTCCAGCTGATTCTTAGCCGCTAATGTAATGCGTGGCTCAAGTCGACATTCGCCACTGCCGGTCTCGGGCATAGGGCCAAATGAAAAACCACGATTGTTGGCTGAAAGCCAGTAATAACTGTCAATTGGCGTGCATGCTGCGGATGCCTCGTTATCCCGGGGTCCAAACCGCTCTGATCCGATACTATCAATCCTGGCGAGGTCATTCGCAGTGAAAACATGCCGTGCCATGATGACACTGTTGAAGCAAGGAACTTCTACTGTCTGTTCACCTCCCCCCAATACCAAGTATCCAAACAGCCCACCGACTACATTGCCAACTAATCCTCCAAAAAAATTCCCGAGCAGGCCACCAAAAGCCCCAATCGCCAACCGATCAAACTCGCTGGCAGTTATGGTTTTCCGTTCTAGCCAGACCATGGGAAGCATAATCACCATGACTTCTAATACCTGTCCGGGCTGTACATCTACAGGGTCTAGCTGAAAGTTGGGTTGACCCATGTTGGTGTCATTGCGTACCGGTTTACCAATTGGCAGTCCATCGGCGAATCTACCGGCGTTGCCGCGTGGAAACGATGGGAAGACATTGCGATTGGGATCCGGAGGCAGGCTACCTACCTCACTGATCCATAAGGG
Organism: Chloroflexota bacterium; assembly: GCA_017860725.1. Taxonomy (GTDB): domain Bacteria; phylum Chloroflexota; class Anaerolineae; order Anaerolineales; family UBA4823; genus CTSoil-045. Next base: position 4,568 of record JAGDMX010000085.1, read on the forward strand.
GTTTTCCGGATCGTTTTCATTATATAGAGTACCACGTAGATACAACCAGACGGGCTTATCCTCACTTAGCCCATCAACCAGCTCCACCTGCTCAAATCCCACCATATAGCGAGCCATTGCCTAACCTCCCAGAAAATATACAATACAAATCTAGTTTGTCTATTATAAGGCTATCTAATCTTTCCGGCAATGGTTCGGCTTATTAAATGACCTGTCCGGGAATTAACCCTAGCTGTTGCCAGAGTTCACCTCGATCCCAGATTCCCCGGGCATCAATAATCTTACGATCTTTCAATCGGTATATGCTGATGGCTTTCCCTGATATTACCTTGCCTGTGGGTGGATAACCTTTATATACTCCACGATGGACGCCTCGATAGCTCCATTCAACAGCGACTTGATCGCCTTCTGCCAGGATCTCCATGATTTCGACAAAATAATCGGGGAAAGCGGTGATGTTCCGGAGATATCCCTGACGCACCGTTTCCCTGAATTCGTCGGCAACCAGCTCCTCGAGTATGGATTCATTGCGGCGATTGAGCTCTTCAATATAGCGCCGGATTATGAATTTATTATTTTCAGTTGACATCGGTGCCTTGATGAATCCTGATCGATTTTTCAGCAATTTCACGCTCTAAGTGCATTGGGTATCGTTGCAACCCTGGGGCAATATCATCTGGAATACCATCAAACATCCAGGCAATTCCTAAAAGCATCACCGCAGTGTAATGGTCAAACTGGTCCATGCCAAACGGTCCTGCTCCACCTGCCAGATTCAAGAGGCTGCCTTGGGCTAACAAAAACAGGTAAGTGTCCCCGAGATCAAACTTTTCAATGTGGGCTTTCATCTGCCGGTGCGGCTGCTGATAGAGCCAGTCGATGTCAATTTCGCGATTCGAGTGACCGGCATTGAAAAGGATCGTTCCAGGCTTTACTTTTAATAGCTGTTCTTCACCCAAAACTCCTTCAATACCGGTGGCAGTCACGATGATCTGGCTTCGGATAAGCCCGTCCTCCAGGCTAACAGGTTCACACCCTAAATGACTGGCTTCCAGCAAGCGCACGGGGTTTAAATCAGTAACCAGCACCACCGCCCCCAGGGCGCGCGCCCGTTCTGCGATCCCCTTTCCCACCGGTCCGCATCCCAGGATGAGGACACGTTTGCTATACAAGCTCATACCAGTTAGTTGATTAAAGGCAGGCCAGATGGTATCACCAACATGATAGCGATTATGCAGGTCTTTTAATGGAATGCTGTTCCAGTCAAAGACCGGAAATGGAAGCTGATGTTTTTTCAGCAGATGAAGACCGCTCGTTGTTGCTTCGAGAGCACCTTTCACAGGCGGCTTTTTATCCAGATATGCCACACACAGCTCTCCACCCATATCGCACAGGTAATCGGCTTCGAAGCTGCGCACGATTGCCAAGTTTTCCTGATAATCTGATCGGCTCATACCCTGCCACCCAAATACATAGATCCCCAACGAGGCCGCATAAGCGGCAGCGACGTCATCCGTGCTATCCACATTACAGGCTCCAATCACGATTTCGGCGCCGGCTTGTTTCAATGCTGACATCATGACGATGAGATTTTGTCCGGTGATGTGCCCCCAGTAAGCTAACCTTTTCCCTCGATAATTTCTCTGGGTGATTTGATTGGCAAAATGGGAGGTGATGGGGGAGATGTATTGGTACCAGGCAAGCTGACCTTCATCAAGGTTATTTACTAGATCTGGGTTTTTTATTCTTGAGGCATCCATCTCATCTTGCTCCTGTATGGGTGAAGACATCGGCGATCTCTGTGACGTGTAACAATCGGCGATTCCCAGGAATAAACGTGTCGTGTGTTGACAGGGAAGGTCCTTGCCCTGAGCGATTGATAGGCATGCCGTTCCGAAAATAACCAGCAGCAATAGATTGTTTCATCTTATGCGTGGTAATTATTCCAGAGATGTAGATGGTTTTTGGGAATTCATGGCTGCCAGGCAACTGCCCAATCATTGGCGGTATTCTGGGTCAGATTGATCACACCTTCTCCGCTTACATTTTCGATACAGATCTCCCGATTGCCGTTATTGTCGGAGGTGTAGGCGATGCGCGTGCCATCCAGCGACCAATCGGCGCTATATTCGAGGCTGGGGGCATCCGTAAGGCGGAACACCTCCTTGCCTTCAGCGGTCATAAGATAAACATCGAAGTTTCCATCGCGATCGGAATGGAACACGATGTGCGTCCCATCCGGAGACCAGGCAGGCCACCAGTCATCTGACGGGTGCTTGGAGACATTTGCCGTTTTGGAGCCATCGGCGCTCATTACCCAGACATCACGGTTGCCGCTCACGCCCGTGTTAAATACGATTTGTGTCCCATCCGGCGACCAGTTTGGGGACCATCCGCCTATATCGAAACCAGTCAGTTGCTTAACTTCCGATCCATCGGCGTTCATGACAAATACCATCGGGTTTTCGCTGTAGCGGTGAGAGTGGAAGGCGATTTGAGTGCCGTCTGGTGACCAGCTTGGATCAAAGTCATCCTTCGGATGGTCTGTCAACCTGACCAGGTTCGAGCCATCGGCATTCATCACGTAAATCTCGGCATTGCCATCGCGCTGGGAGTAGAAGGCAATGCGCTTTCCATCTGGTGACCAGGCCGGGTTGTAATCGCCGGCCGAATTTTTAGTCAGGCGGGTCACTCCGGAACCGTCAACGTTCATCGAATAAATCTCGGCATTACCATCCCGGTCGGAGATAAAAGCCACCCGCCCGCGCTTGTTTACGCTGGCAGTGCTCGTGGATTCTCCAGGACAGCCTTCGGACGGTTCCTTGGGGAAAGCTCCCTGGACCTGGCCTGGCATCATCTCATGGCGGCTCGATGTTAATGTTGAGCCGTCCTGACCGATTAATCCTCCCAGCTCCTGCTCGGCGCTCTCCAAGGCAGCGTCCACTTCCGAGCGCACCGAGTCTAATTCTTCAATCACCTGCTCCGGTGTGATGTCCTTGTCCGTCCACCGGCTGACGATATCGGTGGTAGTGACGTGAGCTGCCAATAATTCTTCCCAATCCGCAGTGACCTGTTCGGGTACGCTGATCTTGTTGAGATTTAAATACTCGATGCTGCTGTCCAGATTCTCGGTTGAAAGACCTTTTTCCCGGATAATTTGCATGGCTAGCTCCGATGGTATCTCCTCGGCTTGTACTCGACTGGCAGCCTCCATCGCTAGCTCAACATGCAGCTGGATTGCATACATGATTACGTAGATCATATGTAGCTTTTCCATCTCCTCAGCAGGCAACGTTGTTTTCGTGGGAGTCAGGGTTGGTTTTGGTGGAAACGTTGGAGTTGGAGTCGAACTTGGAACTGGTGTGCTGGAGGGTTGTGGGGTGTTCGTTGGCGGAATTGTGGTCGGCGCAACTGTGGCAGGTCGAGAGCAGGCAACAGCGGCTACCAATGATCCTATGAGAATCAAACAGGCCAGCTTATTCATGATTACTCCAAATCGCCATTGGTCTGGACAAATGAATGCAGCTAACGATCATTCGTAATCAGGCTGTGTCCAGGTCAGTTGAGATCGTCTGGGTTTTTGTCGAGAAGATGTGCTTGACGGCTTCCGAACTTCAACTCTAATATGCTGCTATATCAGTATACTGAAATAAGCAAATGAAATCAATATACTTCTCTGCTTTGCTTGGAATGGAGAAACGATAGCGCCTCAGGCAGGATTCG
>JAGDMX010000086.1 GCA_017860725.1 Chloroflexota bacterium
TCCGGGTATGGGATATTTCCTGAATCTGGGCTGAATGTGAAGGTGAGTCTAATCCAGCGTCTGGATCGCCGGGTATTGTGTCGCATCGTTGAGCTCGACCTAGCCCGGGTTGAACTGCGCCTGGTGATTGACTGGGAGCTGGTTAGACAGAGCTTCTTAACCCCACCGATAAAGAGTATAGGGAGAAACCTGCCGGATTACCTGGCAATACAGCCTCAAGGGCAATCCAGCAGCATCGGACGCCTGCTGTTTGCCAGCAACACCCTGCACACCAATTTCGTGCGCGGCAATGGATTTGTCATTGCAAATGGAGATGTTGTCTGCAAGCCGGTGGGAGCGGTCGCCCTGGATGGCTCACAATTTCAACCGCTAAACGGGGATTATACAGTTCTGGTGTTAGGCCCTGGTCGACCGGCAGTGATGCAAGTCGGGCTGGAGAACAACCGCCTGACCAGCCCAGATATTCCCCGTCTGGCGATATCTGGTCCGCGACTGGTGCAAGATGGGGCCAATGTCGCTTGTCGCATTCCTACACGTCTGCCGTCGGAAGGGCAAACCGCAGGCAACGAGGTTAATTTCCTGCCGGAGCGCAGGCGCTCTTCATTCACCGCGTTTGGCGCTCAGGCAGATGGCACCCTGTTAGCAATTTCTTGCTTTGCGGGAGAAATTTGCGAGGATTATCCTCAGCCAGGGTACACCGGATTCCAGGCTACCGCAGAGGACGGGCTGACTCTGTCTGAGGTGGCGGATTTGATGATCGATTGGGGAGTGGTGGAGGCAATAGCTGGTGGAGGATCAGGCGATACCCAACAGTATGTGCGCGGGCAAGGTGCCTGGCTCGCTCTGACCGCCGCACACACAGGCCGCCCCGGATTGCAATCCCAGGATGGCTTGCCGGTTGTGCGCGGCCTGGGTGCTATATTGTTAGCTTATGAGACTGTGTCCGGCTAAGGACACTGAATGACACCCTGCGCCCACAGGCAGCCGCCGCAGGTCGGGAAGGTGTTACCCATGCAATCTTCCTCATTGGCCTCGGACAGATCACAGCCACCGCAGAAGGTGCATGGGGCGAAGACAAAATTTTGTAATCGGTCGCGATACGCTACATAATCCGGATTATTCCACAGATCTTCAAGGCTACATTCGTTGACATTGCCGATGATGTGCTGCCGGTTGTGGCGCTCTTTCCCGTGCAGGTAGCTGGTATGGGTGTGCATCAGCGGCCAGCAAGGAGCGACTCCTCCATCCCAGCGGATGGACATCGAGCCACTGGCTACGAAATTACACATATCATTGGCACCTCCAAAATTGCTGCCGGCAAAGGAGACATTGCAGCTTCCGCGCAGGGTTTGCAGGAACACCTGAGCGGCTTCACCCTCCATATCCATTTTGGGCAGGCTGAGATGAGGCACCCAGATAGAATCCAGGAATGCCGGGTTGCTGATAGTGTGTGCGTATAGTCTTTCGTTCTGCATCTCAGGTGTATAGGGGGCGACGTTACTGATGGAAAACTGTGTGGCCCCGTAGCGCCGCCCGATCTGGATGATCTCCGGCAGGTCGCCGATATTGCGTTGCATAGCGACAAAGGCGATGCCGAGCTCAGGTCGCAGGAAATGACCGCCACCACGTGCGACCTTAAAGTATGCCAGATTCTCCAGCACCGTCGGCAGCTCAGCTCCCAGGCGCACGTCAGCATAGCTTTGCGGCGAAGCGCCGTCCAGGGAGACCCACAGCGTATCCAGTCCGGCATCAATTAAGGCATGGGTGCGCTTTGGTGTCAGAGTTGTGCCGTTGGTGATCAGCTCCACCTGGCAGCCCAGCGCTTTAACCTGTTGCACCCAATCAATCGTACGCGGGTGGAATAACGGCTCACCTAGCCCACCAAAGAATACAACCGGCTTCTGGTCCAGCTTGGATAGGCCATCCAGGATGTGCTCAAAGGTTTCGGGACGCATGCGCCCCAATGCTTCGGCCCAGCCGTTGCGGATGCACATAATGCAGTCCAGGTTGCACAGGTCGGTCGGTTCTATGTATACTTTATTTAACTGGGTGATTGGGCGATGAAGGCGCAGGTGGTTGCCGTTGGCATCAATCCGGATGCGGCTTCCCGGTTTCAACCCGAAATTCCGAACTGCTTCGGTCGGCAGTACTAGGCGCCCTTGCTCATCGACTTCTGCCCAATGGGTTTCGATACCGTTCATATAGCCTCGCTTACTTACTTGAGGATTAGTTTACAGGAAACCTCCTCATCTGTACATGACAAATGTCACAAAATTATATGAATTTTGACGTTGTTTCTCTATGTTTGCCAGAATGCTTCTGCAAGTATAATCAGTTTAGGAAATCCTTATGTCCAGTCCATACCGTCAACCCATGTCTCCCTGGTCAGGCCTGGCCCAGTATACCCGTCGGGTGATCTTGCCAGACAGTCTGGGGTTGCATATTTACGACAGCGGTACAAGCGATAAACCACCGGCCCTGCTGGTGCACGGTCTGGGAGATGACGCCGATACTTGGCGTCATATCTTTGAGCCGCTGACAGAGCATTTCCGGGTGATCGCGCTGGATCTGCCGGGATTTGCCCGCAGTGACCCGGCTCCGGGGGCCTATCGGATGCCTTTTTTCAAGGATTTCCTGCTGCAGTTGATGGATACGCTCTCCATCCAAAGGGTGACTTTTGTCGGTCATTCTATGGGAGCGTTCATCTCCCAGTATATCGCTCTTGAGTGCCCCGACCGCGTAGCAAAATTGATCCTGCTGGATGGCACGGTGATCTCGCGGGTGCAGAAAATCAATCGTCAGTTGCTGCTGTTTCTGACGCCAGTGATTGGTGAGTGGCTGTACAATCGACTGCGCAAAGACCCCCAGGCGGCATATGCTACGCTGCAACCTTACTACGCCAACCTGGATGCGCTGCCGGAGGCTGATCGCCGCTTCCTGTTCGAACGGGTCAACCAGCGAGTGTGGAGCGATACCCAGAGGGTAGCTTATTTTTCTTCGCTGCGCGACCTGGCACGTTGGGCGCCCAGGCAGCGTCGGAAAATGGAAAGCCAGCTTGCCGAATCACTTACACCGACTCTGTTGGTATGGGGCGGACAGGATCAGATCAATCCGTTAGAGAATGCACACATCTGCCTCGAAATCCAGCCGGTTGCCCACTTGGTGGTGATCCCACAGGCCGGGCACAATCTCCAGCAGGAGCGTCCTGGTGAGCTGATCGATGCGATTCTGGAGTTTTTATCGAAAGAAGGTAGCGATGGACCGAATCCCTGAGAATCTGGAAGCTTATTATTCGTTAGCAAAGCGGCTGGACGCTCTTCCCAACGGCTACCCGGCGACGACGGACGGCATCGAGCTGCGCCTGCTGGCCCATCTGTTCACCCCCGAAGAAGCCGATCTGGCTGCCAGTCTACACCTGACCCTGGAGACACCTGAGCAGATCGCGGAGCATACCGGGCAGGATATCGGTGTGCTCAAAGACAGGTTACGCAGTATGGCGCGTAAGGGATTGATCGCGGCAGGACGCACCCCAAATGGTCTGGGATTTGGTTTGATGCCCTTCGTGGTGGGGATCTACGAAGCGCAGATCGGGCGAATCGATGCCGAGCTGGCTCAGCTTTTCGAGGATTACTACCGGCGGGCATTCTATCAGGCGCTGACCGTCCAGCCACCGGTTCACCGGGTCGTACCCGTGAATGAGAACGTGCGCCTGGGGATGGAAGTCCAACCTTTTGAAAGCGCCAGCCAAATCGTCCAGCGAGCCCAGGCTTGGGGCGTGCTCGACTGTATCTGCCGTGTACAGAAAGCGCTGATCGGTCAAGCTTGCTCGCACCCGGTGGATGTATGCATGGCGTTAGCGCCCTCGCCAGGGGTTTTCGACCACCACCCGGTCATCCGCCCATTGAGCATGCAGGAGGCCCTGGAGACGCTAACCCGGGCAGCGCAGGCCGGGCTGGTGCATACCGTCAGCAACAGCCAGGAAGGCACCTGGTATATTTGTAACTGCTGCACCTGTTCTTGCGGTGTTCTGCGCGGCATGGCAGAGATGGGCATTGCCAACGTGGTAGCACGCTCGGCTTTTGTCAACCAGGTCGACGCCGATCTGTGCAATGCCTGTCAGACCTGCCAATCCTATTGCCAGTTCGAAGCACTACAGATGGGCGAACTGATCATGACGGTGGCCGCAATACGCTGTGTGGGCTGTGGTGTCTGCGTGCCTGCCTGTCCAGAAGAGGCGCTCAGCCTGGTACGCCGTCCGATGGAGGAGATTGTAGCTGTGCCGCAGAGCGAGAACGACTGGCGCCAGGCACGGGCTGCAGCCCGTCACCTCGATTTGAGCGAAGTATTATAAAGGACGGCATATGGATGTGCTTGTGTATAATCGTCAGGCCTGGAATTACCAGGTTGAGCAAGGCAATATCTGGACCCAGCCGGTTGGACCGGAATTGATTTCCGCTGCCCGCCGAGGCGAATGGTCGGTCGTCCTGACACCAATTCTCCCGGTGCCGCGCGACTGGTTCCCAGATCTTGCTGGGATTGATGTGCTCTGCCTGGCCAGCGGTGGTGGTCAGCAAGGACCGGTGCTGGCGGCGGCGGGAGCGCGCGTTACGGTATTCGATAATTCGCCCCGCCAACTGGAACAGGATCGTCTGGTGGCAGAGCGCGAAGGATTAGAGATCGCCACCGTGCAAGGGGATATGGTGGATCTGTCCGTATTTCCCGATGAGAGCTTCGACCTGATTTTCCACCCAATCTCTAATATCTTCTCCCAGGAAATCCTGCCGATTTGGCGCGAATGCTACCGGGTGCTGCGCCCGGGCGGCGTGCTACTGGCCGGTATTGTCAACCCTATTGTCTATATTTTTGATTTGGATACCCTGGAGAAAGAAGGACGCCTGGAGGTGCGCTTTAGCCTGCCGTATTCGGACCTGGAAAATCTCAGCCCGGAAGAGCTGGAGAAATTCATGGCGGAAAACTCTCCCTTGGAGTTCAGCCACACGCTCGAAGAGCAGATCGGTGGGCAGCTCCAAGCCGGCTTTGTACTGACCGGCTTCTTCGAGGACCTGGACTCGCGCGATGAGCCGGTCAATCGCTACTTCAAGAAATATTTTGCCACGCGGGCGGTAAAACTCCCAATACTCATGAATATACATTAATTCGCAGATTTTATTCATCAATCGGGTTCATCTGCGTAATCTGCGGATCAATGATCCCAAGCGAATACAAGCAGCCTATGGAACAAAAAGCTTTCCAAGATTATTACCCAAATACATTGAGCTACTGCTACGGCTGCGGACGGTTGAATTCCCGCGGCCTGCAGATTAAAAGCTACTGGGAGGGGGAAGAAGCTGTATGTGTTTTCACCCCCCGCGACGAGCATATCGCTATCCCGGGATTCGTCTACGGCGGGCTGCTTGCATCCTTAATCGACTGTCACGGTACCGGCACCGCCGCCGCAGCGGCTTACCGCCAGGCCGGTCGGCAGATGGACAGCCAGCCACCGCTGCGCTTCTTGACCGCCTCATTGCACGTGGACTACCTGCGCCCTACCCCGCTGGGCGTGCCGCTGGAAGTGCGCGCTTGGGTCAAAGAAATTAAGGGGCGCAAAATTGTGATCCAGGAAACCCTCTCCGCCCAGGGGCAGGTATGCGCCCGTGGCGAAGTTGTGGCTGTCCAGGTGCCTGATCATTTGATTAAAGACAACGTATCGTCCTTTATTCCACCTACCCCATAACGGTCTCACCAAAACCGAATAGAAAAATCTGTCTTTATCCGGCGTGTATCATAAGTAACGTGAATTCGGGATAAAAGGATTATGGATTTATTTTTCGCGGCAGTGCCGCCCAAAATAAACTCATAACACCCCCTTTTTTCTTTATCCCGAACTGACGGTAAGAAAACATATTGGACATTGTTCATTTGTGTTTAATCGGCCTTGGCTATAATTGTATAATGATTGTGAAGATTGCCTAAATTACATACTTAAGGATGGGAGATAGACGATGATCGAACGTAGCATAAATGAGCTGGATTTCAATATTTTACGCCGAAGGCGCTTTACACCTTCTCCGGCGGCCTGGGAAGATGAAGTGCTGTACTTCATGATGTTGGACCGTTTCTCCAATGGTCGTGAGACGGGCTACCAAGATAATCAGGGACGCCCGGTTACAAATGGTATCACACCACCTTTTCAGGTGCAGGAAACCGGTAATGCGGTGCGGACGGAGGCCGACGCCCGCCGCTGGCAGGATGCTGGGGCTCGCTGGAATGGGGGCACTTTAAAAGGGTTGGCCAGCAAGATGGGCTACCTGCAGCGCCTGGGGGTGACTGCGGTATGGGTAAGCCCGATCTTCAAGCAAATCTCATTCCAGGACACATATCACGGATACGGTATCCAGAATTTTCTGGATGTCGATCCGCATTTTGGCAATCGGAACGATCTGCGTGCCATGGTGCGCACTGCTCACCGCTATGGCATTCACGTGATCCTCGATATCATCCTCAATCATGTTGGTAATGTATTCAGCTATGTGCCCGACCGCTACCTGGAAAGAGATCCTTTCAGCGGCAGAGAGTATATGGACCCACGCTGGGATGGACGCCCATACCGAGTGCAGGGCTTCAATGACCGTACCGGGCAGCCCAACTTGCCCTTCGGGATAGTGAATCTGACGGAACACCCGGCAGCCTGGCCGAATGATGCCATCTGGCCAGTAGAGTTTCAGTCACCGGAGATCTACAGCGCTCGTGGACACATTACTAATTGGGATCACGACCCTGAGTTCTTCGAAGGTGATTTTTATGATTTGAAGGATGTGCGCCTGGGGTCAGGTTCACTGGATGATTATTCCCCATCCCCGACGCTGCTGGCGTTATGCCAGGTTTACAAGTTCTGGATCGCTTATGCCGATGTAGATGGATTTCGTATCGACACGGTTAAACACATGGACCCGGGGGCAGTGCGTTACTTTGCCTCCGTGATCCACGAGTTCGCCCAGTCTATCGGCAAGGAGAATTTTTACCTGATCGGCGAGATCACCGGCGGGCGGCAGCGTGCCTTTACTTCTCTTGAGCAAACCGGTCTAAACGCCGCCCTCGGGATCGATGACATTCCGGATAAACTGGAGTATATGGTAAAGGGCTACCGGAATCCAGAAGAATATTTCAACCTGTTTCGCAACTCAATACTGGTACAAAAGGAGTCGCATATCTGGTTCCGGAATAAGATTGTGACTTTGTTTGACGATCATGATCAGGTGCGTAAAGGCGGTTACAAAGCGCGCTTTGCAGCTGGCGATCCTCACTGGCAGCAGTTGCTGGTCAATGTTCTGGCGGTGAATGCCACCACAATGGGTATCCCCTGTATATATTATGGTAGCGAGCAAGGTTTTGACGGCGAGGGGGACAGTGATCGCTACTTACGCGAGTCGATGTTCGGCGGTGAGTTTGGAGCTTTTCGCAGCCGCGGGCGGCATTTCTTCAACGAGGAACATCCCGTCTATCAAGAGCTTTCCAGGCTTCTCAAGCTGCGCAGGGATAAGATCGCACTGCGACGCGGTCGGCAATATCTGCGCGAGATCTCTGGCGACGGTGTCCATTTCGGTTTGCCTCGCATGATCGGAGGGCAGATCCGTTCGATCATACCCTGGTCGCGCCTGTTCGATGATCAAGAAATCCTACTGGCGACCAATACCGACCCAGATAACCCACGCCTGGCCTGGATACGTTTGCAAGATAACCTGCACCAGCCTGGTGATCACCTGCGCTGCCTGTACTCTAAGAATCAGCAGGCGGTTGCGCAAGAAGTGGAGATTGTTCAACTTGGGGATCGCCTGGCAGTGCAGTTAGAGATACCGCCAGCAGGATTTGTCATCTATCAATGATCCGCGCAGGGAGGTGTTTTCCCGATAGGAATGATTCTGAGGTAAAATCTACCCCGATATTCCAGAATAGTCACAAATCCGGGTAGCATCGAGAAATTTGAACGCTTGCCACCGCCATGAATTACATTTCATTGCACCGCGCCTCGCTGTGAGTGCTGTGAATGTGCCGGTGGCAATCGTTTTTTAACATCGGAGAACCATTATGAACTGGTTATGGGTTGGGATATTGAGTTTGCTGGTTGGTATATTTTACGTAAAGTTCTTGACCGTCCACCCCCTCAAGATGAGCCGCAATTTAATGGCGACCTGTACGGCGTTCTTTGGTGTAGTGGCTGTGCTGGCGACTGAATTTAGCGGTGTGCAGCTCTGGCTGGCTGCCGGCCTGTCGTTTATCATTTTCCTGGGT
>JAGDMX010000455.1 GCA_017860725.1 Chloroflexota bacterium
TCGGCGACACGCTCAACTCGAAAGCCTTCTCACCGGTCACTGTAGTCTATGCGCATGAGATCATCTCGCAGGCGCTACACATAGCCAACGGCTTTTCCCTGGATGAGGCTAGCGCCGTCCTGGAGGAGATCTCCCAGATCGGCCCGGGAGGTAGCTTCTTGAGCGCCAGATCCACCCTTAGCCGCTACCGCAATGCCTATTACAGCAGTCCGGTATTCACCCGCTACAGCCTGGAAAAATGGCAGGTCCTCGGCCAGCCGTCGGCCGAGCGTGTCTTGCGGGAATACACATGCCAACTTTTGGAGGAACTGACCCCACCCGGCGACCAGGCCGTTTTACTTGCCAGAGGGGAAGCATTTATCAGACACCTGCCGGATCGGCAGGAAACCTAACCTGACCGGTGCAGTAAAGAGCTCAAGCCCAAGTCGGCCGGCTGACGGTAGCCGAGAGCGCTGCCGACAGGTCGTCCCCGTAGGCAATCTGGCAGACCGGAACGCCCAGGAAATCGAGGGAGGATGCCAGCCGCTCCGAGCTGAAGTAACCGCCGAAGGTGGTGGCGTCCAGCAACACGACTACCGGGCGCAGCCCGCGACGCAAGAGCACATCCGCGGTATGAAACACGGTCTCGGAAGCGCTGGGCGTGATCAAAACCGCCGTGCTGCCGCGCGGTAGATGCCGGGCCTGGGCTTCAACCAGGCTTTGCAGCGGTAAGTTACCCTCTGCCTTTAGCAGCGCCAGGGATTCCAGGATTTTTGCCAATTGCCGCGCCCCTCGGTCGGAGGGCAGGATATGTACCGTATGGCTCGCATATACCAGGCCAACTGCCCTGCCGCGCTGCAGGTAGTATCTTGCCAGCGAAGCAGCAATACTGACCCCATACTCCAAGGTGGATGGAGGTAGCTCAAATTTCGTGCGCTTGCGCAACACATCTTTCGGGTCAAATTCAGGTGCATCTTCGGGTTTTTCAGCCTGCACCGATTTGGAAGCGTCTGTGAAAATCCATACTTCCGCCAGCGGATCCAGCTCGAATTCTTTGACCATCAAGCGGTTGCGGCGGGCGGTGCTCAGCCAGTGGATGCGGTTCAACGGGTCGCCGGGGCCATACTCACGCACACCGGATGCATTGGAGGTGATTTGAGGAGTCCGCCGCCGCAGGTGCTCGCCGCCCGGGAGCAGGCCGGGGGGGTTCGGAAAGCTGCGCACATCCACGATTAACGGGTAGACCAGCAGCGATTCCTGGTAGGGGACGGTCCGGTCGGTCGGGAACAGGCCGAACAAATCACCGGAGGCCAGCACCGTAGGGCCGAGGGGGAACACCCCCCGCTCGCGCAGCCAGGTGCGCGCTAAATACGAGCGGCTCTCGCGCCCGCCAATCAGGGTCATCACGTGTGATCCGCTGGCACCGGGCAGTGAGGATTCATCACGCACCTCCAGCCAAAGGCGTGGCAGGCGACCCGTGTTGAGTATTTCGTACCTTTCCTCGAAAATCTGCCCCACTTGAGAGCGCAGCGTGCGCGAGGTGCGCTTCATCTGCACACCGCGCAGTGCCAGGAACGACATCAGCCAGCTCAATACCAACAGCAGCCCCCACAGGTAGCTTAAGCGGTAGTACAGCTCCCGCCCGGTGATTGCACCTGCGAGCAAGCTCAGCGCCAGGAGCAGGATAACGATGCGTTGGCCTGTTACCATCCCACGAAATTGTGTGTTTCTGCTATTCCGATGATCAGCTCTGGCGTCTTGGGCCAGTTGGGTCGCCACCTGGGACCGGCAGGTTATTCAGGATCTCTTCCACTACCTGGCGGGCATTTACATCACGCAGCCGGGCGCTCGGTCCCAGGATGACACGATGGGCCAGGGTTGGCACTGCCAGGGCTTTGATATCGTCGGGTAAAACAAAGTCTCGCCCCAGCATGGCGGCGCGTGCCTGGGAAGTTCGATACAACGCCAGACTGCCGCGCGGGCTGGCTCCCAGATAAACCTCGGAGTGCTGGCGTGTCTGATTGGTTAAATCAACGATATAGCGTTTCAGTGCAGGGGAGACGAAGATCCCCTTCACGTCTTCTTGCATCTTCGACAGCTCTTCTGCCGATGCAACCACCTCCAGATCTTCGATGGGGTGGCGATATTGTTGGCGCTCCATCACCAGAATCTCGTCTTCCTTGGAAGGATATCCCAGGCGGATACGTAGTAAGAAGCGGTCAACCTGAGCCTCAGGCAGCGGAAAAGTGCCTTCATACTCGATCGGATTTTGGGTAGCTTGAACCATGAAAGGGCGCGGTAGGGAATGGGTAACACCGTCCACTGTTACCTGCCTTTCTTCCATCGCTTCAAGCAGGGCGGCCTGTGTTTTTGGTGTTGCCCGGTTGATCTCATCGGCTAAGACGATTTGCGCCATTATAGGGCCCGAGCGGAATTCAAAGACCCGGCTCTCCTGGTTAAATATTGAAACGCCGGTCACGTCACTGGGCAGCATATCTGGCGTGAACTGGATGCGGCTGAAACTGCAGCCCAAGGATCTAGCCAGGCTGCGCGCCAGCATGGTTTTCCCCACGCCGGGCACATCTTCGATCAGTAGATGGCCCTGGCAGAGCAAGGCTGACACAGCCAGCTCGACCGTCGATCGTTTTCCAACGATCACTTTCTCAATGTTGTTGATCAATCGATCGGAAAATGTTTGTACGTCAGTCATTGTAAGCTCCAGCGCAATCCTACCATACTTCTATGGGATATCTTCTTGTTTACTATCCAATCCGGTTCCCGGTTCACTGGTCGGCGTGTGATTTCTCTCTGTAAAAATATTGGTATACAAATTGATTTTATCAGCCCCTTGCCTTATTAACGAACCGCCTCTATAATCAGCAGCATTGACCAGGTCTGTATGAGCCAGCCTTTTAAACTCTACCGCTTACAACAAATAGACAGCCAGATTGATCGCACCAAAGCGCGCCTTAAAGAGATCGAG